>JAFDJF010000282.1 GCA_019307645.1 Deltaproteobacteria bacterium | reverse complement strand
TTGATCTTCATAATATGTCAAGAGTGACCTGAAGATGAGATGCCAAAATGTGAAGTTATTTTTGCGCGAGCCCTTAGGGTTCGAACACATTCTATTCCGGGAATTAAAGAGGCTTCGTTATGAATGAAAAAGAGATAGCTATCTGGGAGTTGATTGACAAGATGGAACAGCAGTTGAGTCAATTTCAGGACCAAATGGATATCAAACAAATATGGAAGATCTTCCTGGATGATATCCGGAACCTGATTAAAATAGAGATCTCGGCCCTATTCCTTGAGAATGAAGAGACCCATGAATTTACACTTGAGGAAGCATTGCCACCGGATAAAAAAGAAATTTGCCAAAAAGAGCAGGAGCTTCAGATAGAATGCGGCATGTTTGCCTCAATACTGAAGAGAAGACGGCCCGGGCTCGTCCCGTCCCTTGTATATAAAGATAAGAAAGAACTGATGTTATTTATATTGCCTTTTTCCACAATCAAGAGAACAAGAGGTATTGCCTTTCTTTTCACTCCAATAGAAGAAAGTTCTCTAACCAAAGAAGATGACAGACATTTGGAAATTTCCACTAAGCTCTGTTCTTTGGTGATGGATAATACGCTCTTATATGCAGAAAAAAAGGCGCTTTCCATAACCGATGCGCTCACGGGGTGTTACAATCGAACATACCTGACAGAGCATCTGCCCCAGGAGATCAAAAGAGCAACCAGATATGGCCACCCGCTTTCCTTGGTTTTATGCGATATCGATCATTTCAAAGAGGTGAATGACAGATATGGCCATCAGGTTGGGGACCGTGTTTTGAGGGAATTTGTCCTGTGCCTCACCGATTTGATCAGATCTGATGTGGATTGGCTGGCCCGTTACGGTGGAGAAGAGTTCCTGGTGGTTCTCCCTGAGACAGATGTGGAGAGCGCCATCAAACAGGCGGAAAGACTGCGAAAGAGCCTCTCAGGAAGAGTCATTGAAACGCATGAAACAAAATTCCGGATCACTGCCAGCTTTGGCGTAACCGGTTTTGTCCCCGAGGTCGCTTCGGATGAGATGATCCCATATGAGGCCATAATAAACTGCGCGGATAAGTTCATGTATCAGGCCAAGCAGGAAGGAAGAAACAGAGTCGCAGGCGGTCTTTTCATGTCGTCCCAGCCTTGATCTCACATGGACGCACTCAAAATCGACTGCGCAAGGCTGACTGGACATCCTTCACTGTTGTCTCCGGATTTCTGGACACGTAATCCGAAATGAATCTTGCCACAAAAGCGGCGGATATTGATGTCCCGGCATATATCCCGGGGTCTCCATTATAACCCACCGGCAAGGTGGCAAACCCCGGGGCCTTAAGCGTTACAAAATCTCCATAATTGGATTTTTCCCAGGGCTTACCGTCAGGGGCCAGAGCTCCTATCCCGATAACAGATGGATATGCAGCAGGATAAACCGGTTTTCCTGTGGGTTCATTTCCTGCTGATGCAACAATGAAAAGACCCTTTGAGCCTGCGTATTCAAGGGCATTTTCAAGAAATTCGCTTCTGGTTTCTGCCCCCCAGCTCAGGCTCATTACGCGCGCACCGTTTTCAAGCGCGAACTCAATACCGCGCATTATACTGAAATTTGATGTAAATCCATTGTCATCAAAGGTCCTTATGGGGATGATGGGGCTTGTTGTCTCGGAAATTTCACTGACGCCGTAAGGCTGGATTACACCGGCAGCGATTAAAGCCATTTGAGTGCCGTGACCCAGAGAATCCGAAATGGCTTCATCAGGACTCAGGGCGTCAAATGAGGCTAAAACAACATCCGTCAGACCTGAATCCGGACGAAGCCCGCTGTCCAGAATAGCTATGGGAGCAGCGCCTTCAGGAACTCCGTTAACCGATGGGTTTGCCTTGATTTCAATCGGATTTCTCCCTCTGTGGGGCAATGAGATAGGATATGCATAGTTGGGCTCGGCTCCTGCGATTCCAGGATGTCTTGTGACCCGGCTCACAAGAGATGAGACATCCGAATTTTCAGGAAGCCGTATTCTGTAGATCCCCAGGATTTTGTCAATACTCACCACTATTCCGCCGATCTCTTTCAGGAATTTCATGAATTCAAAACGGGTCATCCCCGGCTTGAGCATCAGCAGTATTTCGTCTTGAACGTATAACGATCCGTCTGAAGGATTTTGTTTGACAGCAAAGCCGGAGCGATTAATGAACGGTTTCATAAACTCCTTTTTGCCTGGTTTGAATATCTGGATTTCAGTTAGTCTTGCGACGGGTACGGGAAGGCCTTCCGGCGACTCCCAAATGAGGACATAGTCCAGCGATTTTAAAATTGAACCCAGGCCTTCCTGAATGTCACGGTTTTCAAAAGACGCTGAAATTTTTGGATTGAGATCCGGATCAATATGTACGCGTATTCCAAGATCAAGCATGTGCTTCAAAATGTCCTGCAGAGGAACCTGGTCTGCATGGATAGAAAGTTTTTCACCGGTAATCCGTAGTTCAAGGGCATCTGTGCCGGAAACAGAAAGCAGGCTGAGAGCCAACACCAGGCTAAATATGGATATCTTTTTCATTTGCATTTGTTTAAGATGTTTGACTGGAAATTTCATTTATACCTAAAGTGATCGGATCAGGGTTCAAGGTTCAACGATTATAATTGATGAACTCGTAAAAGTCGGGAAACACCCTCCTTCGTCATTCCTTCGAAGGCCGGAACCCAGTTATATCAGATAGTTCCAGCTTGTCTGGACTCCGGTTTTCACCGGAGTGACGACTTTTTACGAAACCGACATAATAAATTTTAGCAGAATTGGCCGATTTTTCAAGTTATTAACCTGAGAACAAATTATGTCATTCTCCGATGAACCGGAATTTTCCGAGAATGCCCTTTCCCCCAAACTCTTCGTCATGCCTGAAAAAATTATCCTCGGAATATCAACTATATGCCTGTGGTAATTTTTTCGGGCATTCCTCGATTTTGGAAAAAATTGATATTCTCGGACAGCCTCCTAGTGTCAATGGCATTCTCGGACAGTCTTCTAAAGGTTCACGTGTTTTACAGGGCGACAGTGGAAAAATAACGGGCAACAATAGGAGTTACAGACACGAAAATGTGACGCGTGTTGCCACTTTACTATGGTTACTTCTCTCATGAAAAGAAAAAATCATATTCAAAGGGGCTTTTTCAGGGGAGCCTTCTTTTTAGTCCTTTTTTCATTTCTTTTAATCGCTTTGCAGCAAACCGTCTGGAGTCTGGAAGGGGCTGACAATTCCAGATTCAGCCATCCCCGGGTCGATAAAAAGATCCTGAATGGTATCCACCTTCTGTACAACATTCAGTTTGACGACGCTGAAAGTTTGTTTCAAGAGGTTATTTCCGAATCGCCGGACAAACCCGCCGGCTATTTTTATCTGGCCATGGTCAGTTGGTCACGAATGGTTGCCGGTTTCTGGTCGTCTGAAACCGTAAAGGAATACAAAGAGAGGATTGACCGCACTGTGAAGGTGGCCAACATCAGAATCGAGAATAATATGGCTGACAGTTATGATTATTTTTATCTGGGCGGGGCGTTGGGTTTCCAGGGACGATTTGAACTGATGAGAGCGGAATGGTTTTCCTCCTTTCGGACAGCCAAAAAGGCCGTCAAGGCCCTGAAAGTCTGTGTTAAGATTGACCCGGACAATCGAGACGTGTTACTGGGTCTCGGGACCTTCGATTACTACACTACACGGCTTTCAGGAGTCCTGAAATTTCTATCTTATCTTTTCCTCCACAAGGGTGACAGGAAGGAGGGGTTGCGAAAATTGCATATTGCCGCTGAAGAGGCGGTTTATTCAGGGACAGAGGCAAAGAGTATGCTTCTTCATATCTACCTTTTTCTTGAAGAAGATTGCTCAAAAGCCCTTCCTCTTGCCAGGGATTTGAGTGAAAAATACAAACAGGACCCGACCTATAAACTTTTTGAGGGTGTGGCATGTGTCAGGCTGGGATTGTGGCATGAATATAAAAATACCCTTTCTTACATGCGCCAAAGGAGCCTGCAGGCCTTCCCTCAAAAGACGGGCTTAATATGGAAAAGACGTGGAATTTATCTGGAATCAATCCATGATCTATTTTACACTCGCTACCCCGAGGCCAGATCAAAGTTACAGGAGATTCTGGAATACTCGGATCCGGAAACCGACCCGGCCATGATTGCGTGGCCACTTGTAAAAATTGGAATGGCCTATGATCTGGAAGGAAACAGAGAAGAGGCAAAAAAATACTACCAAAAGGCATTAAGCATGAAAAATGGGGCAGGGGCCCAATTTATGGCAGAAAAATGTCTGGCCGATCCCCCGAAAGAGAAGGACCCTATTATAGGGTACTAAAAGAAAGTCGAAAAGTCGAAGGGTCTCAGAGTCGAAAAGTAAAAGGCCTGAAATACTCTTCGATTCTGAATCTCTTCAGCACCCAGCAACCAGCAACGCAAAGTCCTATCAAACGGAATTTGGGGCGAAAAATCATTGGGTTTGCCATGAAAAAACACGTGTTGAAATTCCTCACCGTATCCTTCCTCTGTCTGTCTTTAACGGGATGTGTAAAGATGGCCTTGAAATTTGCCCCATCATTCATTCCGAACTTGTCTCAGACATTTTTTGAGGAGTGTGATCCGGATCTGGCAAAACAGTCCATGCCTGCCGGCCTGAAGCTTATGGAAGGACTGTTAAAAAACGACCCGGAAAATAAACAGATCTTGACCACCCTGTGCACAGCGTTTACCGGATACACCATGTTGTTCGTCGAGGAAGATGATCCTGAGGCGGCATCATCACTCTATCTTCGTGCCAGGGACTACGGGTTTAAGGCCCTTGGACGAAAAGCGCCTGTTTCAAAAGACGCTGGTTTTAAAAAAGATGTCATTCCGGGCCGGATAAACGCCATTGGAGAGGGAGACCTTGAGGCCCTGTTCTGGACTGCTATGGCGTGGAATGCATGGATCAACCTGAACCTGGACAAAACTGCCGCCCTGGGACAGTTGAGCACCGCTCAGAGCTGTGTTAAAAGGGCACTGGAGATAAAACCCGACTATTTCTATGGCGCACCATATATCCTGATGGGTTCAGTGCTTGCGGCCATGCCCGCCCAACTGGGAGGGGACGAAACAAGGGCAAGAGAATGCTTTGAAAAGGCGATTCAATTGAGTGATGGAAAGTTTCTCCTGGCCCATTATTACTTTGCACGCTACTATGCGGTAAGAGTTCAAAACAAAGATTTATTTCTAAAACTTATTAACGAGATCCAAAACGCATCTTCTGATAATTTGAATGAAGTCTGCCTTATCAACGCGGTAATGAAGCAAAAATCAAAACGCCTGCTGGAAATGTCAGAAGACCTTTTTCTATAGGAGGAAAATTTGCCGGAAAATAAAACAGCCAGTCTATTTTTTACTCTTCTTGGAATCGCAGTTTTAGGTCTGCTCATTTCTGCAAATTGTGCGGCTGCAGGGCCACAGTACACAATAAAATTTGCAGCTGTGGCACCGGAAGGTTCCCTATGGATTAAATATATGAAAATCCTTGACAAAGACATCAGGGAAAAAAGTAATGGGCAGCTCGGTTTCCGGGTCTATGCAGGCGGAATAGCCGGAGATGAGCTGGACGTGCTGAGAAAAATCAGGATCGGGCAGATCCATTGTGCGGGATTTACCGGAGTGGGTTTCGGTCAGATACTGCCCATGGTCAGGGTCCTGGACCTTCCGTTCCTTTTTGAGAGCTATGAGGAAATAGATCGGGTTCACCGGGAAATGCGTCCTTTTTTTGCTGATCAATTCAGAAAAAAAGGATTTGAACTCCTGTCTTGGACAGAGGTCGGCAATGTCTATCTTTTTTCGAAAAAACCGATTAAAAAACTAAAGGACTTCTCGGGCCTCAAGATCTGGACCTGGGCGGGCGATCCAATCGCCAAAGAGACATTCACCGCAATGGGAGTCAACCCAATCCCCCTTGCTATCACAGATGTAACCACTGCTATCAACACAGGCATGATCGACACATTCTACGCGCCACCCCTTGGTGCCCTGGCACTGCAGTGGTATACATCCGTGAACTACATGCTGGACCTACCCATGGTCCACTCCACCGGGGCAGTGCTTATTTCCTCAAAATACTTAAAAAAACTACCTCAAAATCTCTCCGCGATGCTCCCAGGTGCTGTGGAGAAGGCAATGAGAGACCTCACGCTGGCACTAAGGAAGCAAAAAGACGAAGCTATCCAGATAATCAAAGACAGCGGAGTGACCATTATTCCTTCTCCTTCAGGCAGTGATCTGGAGGAATTTCGAAGCATACGTGATCAGGTTACCCGGGAACTGACGGGGGAGATTTATCCGAAAGAGGTTCTGAACAGAATTTACGGGTTGCTCAATAGGGATCAGTGATCAGTGACGAGTAACCAGCAACCAGTTACCTGTAATTTGGTCTGGTACTAACGACCCAACTAGGAGGCTGTCCGAGAATAGCAATTTTTTCCAAAATCGAGGAATGAATCGAGGAATGCCCGAAAAAATTACCACAGGCATATAGTTGATATTCCGAGGATAATTTTTTCGGACATGACGAAGAGTTTGGGGAAAAGGGCATTCTCGGACAGCTTCCTAGGCCGACACTATGAATGCCTTGAAATGGTTTGACAATGTTCTTGCACGAGTTGAGGGATGGCTGATCATCGTGTTTCTCTGGTTGATGGTTGTTTTCACCTTCATCCATGTATGCCTTCGGGGCCTTTATACTCACGGACATTTTCAATGGGCCAATTCCCTTATGGGAAACCTGGACTGGACTGAACCTTTTGTAAAACTCCTCGTCCTGTGGCTGACCTTTCTGGGTGCTTCACTTGTCACAATGGAAAACAGACACATCAAGATCGATCTCTTTAGCTCTCTTCTTCCACAAAAATGGTTGTCTGCCCGCGAATTCATCCTGTCAATCGTATGTGTGCTGATATCCGCCATAATGCTCAAGGTCTCCATCGATTATGTCAAAATGGAGATGGAATTTGGAGGAACTCTATTCCGCAATTTTCCTGTATGGATAGGAGAGTTGATCATCCCTGCGGGCTTTGCCTTGATCCTCTTTCGATTCTTGCTCAGGGGAATAAACCAGGGGCTTGAAATTTTCAGGGGCCTTGGAAAATGATTTTGCTGATAGTCATATTGCTCATCTTTCTGATTATTCTGGGTCTCCCTCTTTTCGCGGGCATCCTGGCGGCAACCCTCCTGGGCCTTTATGTGAGCCAGGTTAATTTCATGGCGATCCCCATTGAAATTTTCCGCCTGGCAAACGCTCCGGTACTGCTGGCGATTCCACTCTTTACATTCGCCGGGTATTTGATGGCTGAGGGCGGGACATCGGCCCGCCTGGTAAGGTTTTCAAGAAGCCTTTTTGGATGGATTCCCGGTGGGCTGGGGATCGTCGCTCTGGTGTCCTGTGCCTTTTTTACTGCCATTACCGGAGCGACGGGCATTACAATTATCGCTCTTGGCGGGCTGCTTCTTCCAGCCCTTCTTTCTGAGAAATATGAGAGAAATTTCTCCCTTGGCCTGATAACCACTTCAGGTAGTCTGGGGCTTCATTTTCCGCCGAGCCTGCCTATTATACTGTATGGGTTTGTCTCAGGCACAAGCATTGAGAAGTTATTTGTGGCAGGCCTTTTTCCAGGCATCTTTATGATTGGAATCCTGTGCCTTTTTTCAGTGTACATGGGACGGAAATGGAAACTTAAACGGCCGCCGTTCTCAACCCGTGAATTCCTGTCCGCCTTCAAAGAGGCTTCCTGGGAGATTCCAATCCCTATCATAATCATTGCAGGTATCTATTCAGGGTTCAGTACGGCCACAGAGGCGGCCGCCCTGACGGTCGGCTATATTCTGTTCGTTAAAGTTATTGTTTTTCACGAACTGACCTTGACTAGAGATCTGCCTCGGGTCATGAGGGAGAGCATGATAATGGTCGGGAGCATCATGATCATCCTGGGGGCCGCACTGGGGTTTACAAACTATCTGGTGGATGCCTTTATTCCGGTTAAGATTCTGGATTTTATGGAAGGAATGGTTACGTCCAAGATTGGGTTTCTTCTTCTCCTTAATGTCTTTCTGATCCTGGTAGGTTGTATGATGGATATATTCAGCGCAATTCTGGTTGTGGTCCCCCTGATTGTTCCGCTTGCAAATAGATTCGGAATCGACCCGCTCCACCTGGGCGTGGTCTTTCTCGCCAACCTCGGGATTGGATATAATACACCACCGGTTGGCCTTAATCTCTTTATCTCAAGCTCAAGATTTGAACGTCCTGTCACACAGATATACAGGGCGACGCTGCCGTTTTTGCTGCTTCTTGTCTTTACACTGTTATGCATTACCTATTGGCCCGGTTTGAGCCTGTTCCTGCCCGGCCTGTTAGGATTGCAATAGTAAAGGTATACCATACCCCATGAATGTTATCTTTTTCATAATTGTTTTCATCGCATTTCTTTCGGCCGGATGGCGTCAGTTCAACTGGGCTCCCGAAAACGGCGATGTATCCCCCATGGAAGGCCTGACCAGGGCCATGCTGGAATCTGCTTCCGGTTCCGTTGAACTGGCCCTGGGCCTTGTGGGTGTGATGACTCTGTTTCTGGGATTGATGAAGGTGGCAGAGGCCGGCGGTATGCTCACAGTCCTGGCCAAGCTCATCCGACCTTTGATGGTCAGGCTTTTTCCGGAAGTGCCCCCGGAGCATCCGGCAATGGGGAGCATGATCCTGAACATGTCGGCCAACGCCCTGGGGCTTGGAAATGCAGCCACGCCTTTTGGTATCCGGGCGATGCAGGAGCTTGACAAATTGAATTCGCGTCCCGGAACAGCCACCGATTCCATGGTTCTGTTCCTTGCCATAAACACCTCCAATGTGACTCTTTTGCCTACCGGGGTCATTGCCCTTCGTGCGGCTGCAGGGTCTGCTGACCCGGCCGGGATTCTCCCAACCACCCTGTTCGCCACGATATGTTCTACGATTGTAGCCATATTTGCGGCCAAACTGTATGGCAGGTTGGCCAGGCGGACGCGTCCTGTTGAAATCGAAAAAATGGGGACTCCGGATGCAGCACCTCCGAAAAATGAGACGATGACCGAAGCGTCTGAGAAAGGGTATCCGGTTTGGGTGAGCGGGATTGCCCTTTGTGTTCTTATGTCGCTTGTTCCCCTAACCGTTATATACGGCAGGTCCATCTCTCCGTGGATCATCCCCGGCCTCATGCTGGGGTTCCTTGCTTTCGGGATAGCCAAAAGGGTGCGTGTTTACGAGGTTTTTGTGGACGGGGCCAAAGAAGGCTTCCAGGTGGCCATCAGGATCATCCCATTCCTGGTGGCCATACTGGTGGCAGTAGGCATGTTTCGTGCCAGTGGGGCCATGGAAACCATGGTGAGTTTACTTGGCGCATGGACACAAAAAGTGGGTCTGCCCGCAGAAGCCCTTCCCATGGCGCTCCTGCGCCCCCTTTCCGGGTCCGGAGCATACGGGATTATGGCGTCTATTATCAACGACCCAGCCATCGGTCCGGACAGCTACACAGGGTATCTGGTATCAACAATGCAGGGGTCGACAGAAACCACTTTTTATGTGCTGGCGGTCTATTTCGGAGCCGTTCAAATCCGGCGTATTCGTCATGCTCTGCCGGCAGCATTGACTGCTGATTTGGCAGGGATCACGGCTGCGGTGGTCGTCTGTTTACTTCTTTATGGTTAGAGCGTAACTCAATCAAGCTCACCAATCCCTTCCAATGTCTCACCTTCCAGCCGTGCGATAATAACACAACCGCATGAGTCACTCAGCACATTAACGGTGGTTCGAAACATGTCCAATATCCGGTCTACAGCCAGTATGATGCCCACAAGTTCCAGTGGAAGCCCCACTGCAGTAAGAATTATAGACATCATCACAAGACCGGCCATTGGTACACCGGCAGCGCCGATCGAGGCGAGCAGCGCGGTCAACACAACGATTATTTGTTGTCCGAATCCAAGATCAAAACCGTAAACCTGGGCAATGAATATTGTAGCCACACATTCATAAAGTGCGGTACCGTCCATGTTTATTGTCGCACCAATGGGCAGCATGAAACTGGAAATCTTGCTTGATACTTTTGAATTTTCTGTTGTCGCCCTAATGGTTAAAGGGAGGGTGACCATGGATGAACATGTTGAGAACGCAGTCAAGAGAGCAGATAACATTCCTTTGTAATGGCTGTAAGGATTGATTCGGGCAATCAATCTCAACAGAATGGGCAGACTGATAAAAGCGTGGACAAACAGTCCAAGCAACACGACAAGAAAATAAAACCCCAATGATTTAAATGCGCCGAATCCGGAAGTTGCAGTAATGCGGGCAGTGATACCAAACACGCCAACGGGCGCTGTCCATATAACCACGTGGGTCAATTTCATCATTGCCTGGAATGTACCTTGAAAGAAGTCGGACAGCTGGGTGCGATATGGATCATTCAAGCGTGTAATAAAATAACCAAACAATATACAGAAGAAGATTACCGGTAAAACATCCCCCGTGGCGATCGATTGGAAAGGGTTTTCAGGAATTATGCGAAAAAGGAGTTCTCCGATACTTTGTTGAGCAGCTTCAATTTTCTGAGGGACTTCCTTGAGATCAATATTGGCTCCGACACCGGGACGAAACAGATTGACAAGAAACAGACCGGTAATGATAGCCAGCAAGCTGCTGGTTATGTAATAAACAAACGTCTTTACCCCCAGCCTTCCCAAGCCTCGGGCAGTCCCAATACTCAAAACGCCTGATATAATCGAAGTGATAATAAGCGGTATTATTGCCATCCGGAGCAGCCGCAAGAATAGCTCAGCCAACGGATCAGCAACCGGCAGAATGTCTTCACCTGCAATTCTCCCGGAAATCAGACCAAGCAGGAGACCTATGAAAATGTAATGAGTCAGGGTTAATTTTTTGAATGTCATAAAAAATCCTATCCTTATCCTTGATGGTTTCGTAAAAGTCGGGAAACACCCTCCTTCGTTATTCCGGCCCCGCATCAAATGCGGGATAAACTGCGGCCGGTCGAAGATTCCGATTTATCGGAGAATCCAGTTATATCAGATAGTTTCAGCTTGTCTGGACTCCGGTTTTCACCGGAGTGACGACTTTTTACGAAACCATCATCCTTATTCAGTCAACAAATAGTTACAGTGCTTCC
>JAFDJF010000281.1 GCA_019307645.1 Deltaproteobacteria bacterium | reverse complement strand
TTCCGCATCCATCGGACCCGGCATGGTTCTCGTTATCACATTTTTTGCCGCTCTGTATCCGGCCCTAAGAATAAAACGGCTCCGGCCGGTTGAGGCCATGGCTCATATATAGAAGTATTCCCGGAGGTCGCATGTATCTTCAACTGGCATGGCGAAACATATGGCGTAACCCTAGAAGGACCCTGGTTATCCTCACGGCCATCGTAATAGGAATCTGGAGCATGATATTAATATGTGCCTTGATGAGAGGCATGACCCACCAGATGGTAAAAAACAGCATATCGATTCTCACAGGCCATATCCAGATTCACCATCGTGACTACCGGAATGATCCGACCATTGAAAACAGCATAGCCGATCCTCAAAAAGTGCAAGACCTGCTCAACAGCGTACTTCCTTCCGGCTCGAAATGGGCTTCAAGGATAAGGGTTGGCGCTGTTGCTGCAAATGCGCGACATTCCACTGGAGTTATTCTGATAGGAGCTGACCCGGAGCGCGAAGCTGCAGTCTCCTTTATCGGCGACTCCATAGCCCAGGGACGGTTCCTTAAATCAGACGATAAATACGGGATCGTCGTGGGAAGGGCCCTTGTCGATAAATTTGAAACCCGGCTCGGCCGCAAACTGGTGCTCATGAGCCAGGATACGGGCAAGGAACTCTCATCAAGGGCATTCAAAATTGTGGGGATCTTTCGCTCTGAAATGGAATCAACCGAGAAGCAGTTTGTTTTTATTACAAAAAAGGCTGCCTGTAACCTGCTTAAACTAAAAACAGGCGTCTCGGAATTTTCAATCCTTCTGCCGGAACAGGCAAAAGGCCTGACACAGGCTGCGGCCGTAGAAATCAGAAACGGGTTATCCGAAAACTATTCGGTAAATACCTGGCAAGAGCTGCTACCCATGATAGTCACCTATATGAAGTTAATAGATGGATGGATATATGTTTGGAACCTGGTTGTTTTTATCGCAATGGGCTTCGGCATCGTAAATACGCTCCTTATGGCGGTCTTTGAGCGGATGCGTGAGTTCGGACTGCTAAAGGCCCTGGGCATGAAGGCTTCATGGATAGTCCGGGATGTGCTTACAGAATCGTTCATGCTTCTTCTGACTGGAATGGGCATCGGCAACCTCCTTGCCTGGGTCACAGTTGAAGCTCTTTCAAAAACCGGCATCAACCTTTCAGCATTTTCAGAAGGTGCGGAATATTTTGGAATGCCGAGGATGCTCTATCCGGCTATGATCGGCAGGGATGTAATCATAGCCAATCTGACGGTTGTTGTTCTCGGACTGCTGATAAGCCTTTATCCCGCACTGAAGGCTGCCCGTTTTACGCCTGTCGAGGCCATGGCTCACACTTAGGGTTAGCATATCAAGATTGACTTTTTACAAAACCATCAACTTTATCTCGAGAGAACAGCATGCCCATTGTAGAGTGCATAAACGTTAATAAGTCATACCAGCAGGGAAGTCTGAAGGTGCAGGCGCTTCAAGACGTCAGCCTTACAATCGATGCCGGCGGTTTCGTGGCGCTTGCCGGTCCGTCCGGTTCAGGAAAAACCACAATGCTGAATCTCATAGGCGGGCTGGACCTTGCAGATTCCGGAGAGATCAGTGTTGACGGCAATCGATTTAATGAAATGAGCCAGTCGGACCTGGCAACCTTGCGTCTGTACAAAATCGGGTTTGTATTCCAGGCCTACAACCTCATTCCGGTCCTTTCAGCCGTGGAAAACGTAGAATACGTAATGCAGTTGCAGGGCGTTTCGGCAGGGGAAAGGCGTGCGAGCGCCATGGCTATTCTGGACGATGTGGGGCTTTCCGACCTGCACGCTCGCAGACCTGCCGAGCTATCGGGCGGGCAGCAACAGAGGGTCGCAGTGGCCCGGGCCATAGTGTCAAAGCCGTCTATCGTCCTGGCGGACGAACCCACTGCAAACCTTGATTCGAAAACCGGAGACGGCCTTCTGAAAATGATGCTGGAAATGAATCAGAAGAGGAATGTGACATTTGTCTTTTCCACCCATGACAAAATGGTGATGGATTACGCACACCGACTCATCCATATCCGGGACGGCAGGGTGGAGGATGACAGGATTAAATAGCTTTCATCCAAAAATTCATATTGTAAAACCATTTCTGGTTGTCCTGACAGGATTTGTCCTGGCCGTGATTGTGTCCGAAGCAGCATATGCCTTGGGCGGCCTATCGATCTCCGAACACATTGACCTCGAATGGGGCGGTCACGTCAAGATGCAGGGCAGACTGTCCGATGTTGATGATCGATCCGTATTCAAATATGTTGAAACCGGATATTTTGCCGACGGCGCCTGTGATTTTCGACTTATGAACAAGGCCTTCCTGGGAAACAGGGCAATTCTTGAAATCCATTACGAGGCGGTGCTGTCGGGCGGGGATACTCGCCGCAGGACAAACACCCTGATGGAGACATATCCGGCGCTGGAAAAATGGATCTCATTTTTTGGCACCCCTGTCGATGATAAAAGGCGCCTTATGGATCTTACAAAAACCATTAGCGAGGACGATGGATACATCTTTTACCATCGACTTGACCGTCTTTTGCTCACCTTTCAACCTGACTGGGGCTCATTGTATCTGGGAAGACAGGCCTTGACCTGGGGCAACGGAATGCTGTTTAACCCCATGGATCTTTTCAACCCATTTCCACCAACAGATGTGAACAAGGATTACAAGATCGGAGACGACATGGCGCGTGGCCTGTTCTTCACCGAAACCCTGGGGGAACTCCAGATACTCTATGTCCCGCGCAGGGACCTGATTGACGGGGACGTCAGTTGGGATGAGTCTTCGGTTGCAGGGAAGCTGCACCGGGCCTTCGGTAGCCTTGAGTTCGATCTCATGGCGGCAAAACACTACAGGGATTACGTCTTCGGACTTGGGAGTACCGGATACGTTAAAGGCGCGGCCTGGCGACTGGACGTAACGTGGACCGTGCTGGATGATCATCCAGACAAAAATGGATTTGTCTCTCTGGATGCCAACCTGGATTATTCCTGGACCTGGATGGGAAAAAACATGTACGGGTTCGTGGAGTTCTTCTACAACGGGCTGGGTCAGGACGAGTACGTGAAGGCAATTACCGATCCCGCCGTCCTGGAACGACTGGTAAGAGGCGAGCTCTTCACCCTCGGGAAAGCTTATCTGTCCGGGATGATCCAACTTGAAACCCACCCCCTGGTGAACATCTACCTGACTCTGATCAACAACCTGGAAGACCCTTCGGGAATTATCCAGCCGAAAATGGTTTGGGACATCAAGCAGTATCTTCAGCTGAATACAGGGGGAACCTTTTATTACGGTGGAAACGACACCGAATACGGAAGATTTTACATCGAGCCATACAATTTTTACCAGGTACCTGCAGATTCGATTTACTGTATTCTGACATGTTTTTTCTAACCGGTCTACAATCCGGGCGGTGTTCGTGGTTACTGATCACTGGTTACTGGGATGTTGGCAAGCCTGGAGGCCAAGGTTTTGAAAGGAGCCGATAATCATGAAAAAAGTGTTGCTGGTAGTCTCTATTTTGATATTGTGTGTTGTTGTCGCTACGGGTTGGGTCATTTACAGCAAGCGCCCGCTGCATCCGTTGTTTGCAGTCATGTTTACCCTGATGCCGGACCAGGAAAAAGACGACCAGAATGTAATCGTCCGGGCTTTTAAAGACCCTGCCAAACTGGCCGAACTACGGACTTTCATTGACAAATTTTACGGGTTCGCCCGTATGCCCTTTGACTACAGTGGTTCTATAGAAAATCGTGTGATTGACAATGACGGCGTTTCACTGCCCATCCGTTTATACCGTCCAGTCTCCGAAAAATCCGATCTTCCCTTGCTGATTTATTTTTTTGGTGGTGGATGGAACCTGGGAAGTATTGATGCCGTAGACAACATTGCCAAATATATCTCCCAGAAGGGGGAAGCGATCGTCCTCAGCGTGGGCTACCGACTGGCCCCTGAGAACCCTTATCCTGCGGCAGTGGAAGATGCTTATTGCGCTTTGCAGTGGGCATATGACAATGCCCCCTCTCTCGATGCCGCTCCAAACAAGATTGCCGTTGCCGGAGACAGTGCCGGCGGCAATCTGTCAGCCGTAATGACCTTAATGAGCCGAGACAAACAAGGTCCCCCCATTGCTTATCAGGCATTGATTTACCCGGCAACGGATCTCACCACCCTGCACGACTTGAAATCCGGCCCGTACTACGGCCAGGATCAGGAAGGTCTCAACTACATGATAAAGAGCTATCTGGGCAAACATGATGCCCGCGACCCGTATGTCTCACCGCTGTTGGCGGAAGATCTGCACGGCCTTCCCAAAACGCACATCATTACAGCCGGTTTTGATATGCTTCGGGGGGAGTGCATCCGTTATGCCAATCGGCTAAGAGATGCGGGAGTTGATGTAGTTCATGTGGACTACGAAAATATGATCCATGGATTTATTTCCATGATCGGAATCGTCAATGACGCTTCACAGGCGCTGGATACCATCGCCGCTGACTTAAAAACACTGTAGAACCGGTTTCAAATCTTCGCTGAGTCAACTACCACCCCTAAAAAGGGTGGCTTGAAATGTGACCCTAAAAGGGTACTCACCCGCTCCGCTAGAGCCACAGAGACCACAGAGTTTTTCTTTTGTCTTTAAAACACTCACAGTATTATAGCTGAATGGGTAAAAGAACTAATTTTTGGTTGTCTCAAACACAGAAAATTTGGTTTTTCTTTCTCTGTGTTCCCCGTGCCTCTAACGACCGCCAGGGAGTGGGTGAGAGAACAATCTTTCTGTAAATTGGGTTCCATAACATCTCTCACTTAGGGCTCGCGCAAAAATAACTGCGCATTTTTGCATCTCATCTTCAGGTCACTCTTGACATATTA
>JAFDJF010000007.1 GCA_019307645.1 Deltaproteobacteria bacterium | reverse complement strand
CCCCTGAACCCCTGAACCCCTGAACCCCTGAACCCCTATCTTATGTTTCCAGGCGCATCATCAGATAGATACCGAGTAACAGAAACGCTGAACTCGCAAGCCACGCTGAAAAAACGGGTGGCAGGACTCCGGCGAACCCAAGCGACCGAGCAAGGCCGTGGATGAGGTAATAAACGAAACAGGCCGCAATGCCAAGAGACACGGCAAGCGGAGCCCCCCCTTTTTTCAATCCAAGTGCGGCGGGAATCCCGAACAGGACCATCACAAAACTGAGTAAGGAAAAAGCCAGCTTTCCGTTCAGGTCGACCCGATATCTGGTCTCATCATAACCTTCGTTCGCTGTTTTTTCCGCATAGCGCTTGAGCTCCCAGAAGCTCATTTCTTCCGGACTTTTGAGTGTCTTTAAAAACACTTCGGGATTTTCCGGCAACATGAGGTCGATTTCTTTAAACTTTTCAAGTTTATAGAAATTTCCGTCTCCCATTTGCAGCATGATCCCATCTTCTGCTTTCCATCCGTCTCCCGTCCAGATGGTTCTTTTGGCGTCTACCCGTTTGATCAAATGAAAAGAATCGTCAAAAAAATAGAATGAAGGGGTTTCCATAACCATCTGTTCCTCGTCAAAGTGTTTGATCCAGTAGATGGCCTTTGTTCCCTTGTACCATATGTTGTTGCGATTATAGAAACGCCTTTGGCCTTGTTTTTTAACCTCCTCGTACCATATATCGTTGCTTTTTGTGCTGGCATAAGGGACTGCCAGTTCGGAGAAAAGAAAAACGGCGATTGTCAGAACCATTGAAGAAAACAGCACAGGGAGGGATAAGCTGAAAACACTTATGCCGTTGGCTTTCAGGGCGTTTATTTCATTGTTTTTTTTCATTAAAGAAAACAGGATAATAACTGATATCAGGGCTGCCACAGGTGCCATCTGGACAGCAATGAGGGGGATTTTATAAACGAAAAATAAAAACATCGAGGTGTTGGATGCATTCTCCTCCATGAAATTGTCAATTTTTTGGGTGAAATCTATGATTAGGTACAGAAAGATAAATAAGCTCTGGCAAAGCACCAGTAACTTAAAAAATTCTCTACACAAATATTTTGTTAGTATTCCCATGTGCGTATGATCAAGTGGATGATTATGGCCGTCCTATCCAACCTGAGTTACGGCCTGTGCTTGAGAAGACCCGGCATGAAATTGATGGTTTGTTCTTTGGCCACCCGTCGCAATAGATAGATGCAGGCGACAAATAAGAACAGGTCAGGGATCCAGACGCCTATTGCAGGTGGCAAAGCCCCTGTCTCACAGACGCTCCTTGCCCCTGCAAGGAACAGATAATATATGACAAAAACGGCCAGGCTTACCCCGATACCCAGAGAAAGGCCTCTACCCTTCAATTGAGCCCCCAGCGGCATTCCTATGATTCCCATCAGGAAAACGGCCAGAGGGATGGTGTATTTTTCCAGAAGTTCGATCATCATCTCGTTATGTTCAGCCTCGCCTTTTGGAACAGCCCTTAAATGCTTCATCAATTCGCCTGCGGTCATTTCCTTGGGGGACTTTCGTCTTGATGCAAGGGCGGCCATGATGTCCTTCAGCCCGATATTGAGGTCATAGGTTTTGAATTTTATGGTTCTGGCAGATTGCAGATCCTTTTCAACAACAAAAATAGTGCCATTTTTGAATCGGAGCGTAATAATTTTTTCTTCAGGATGAAAGAAGACTCTGCCTTTTTCGGCAATTATGGTGTTCGTGACAGAACTGTCCCTGCTGTCCGTGACAAAAACATCTTTCATCTCTTTTTCCTGCTCGGAGTAATGGTTCACATAAAACACCACATTATGAAAGGGTTCGGAGAAAACCCGTTCCTTGATACCCAGGTCCGCCTTAGACTCGGCGATCTGGTAAATCAAATTTTTGAAAGAGCTGTTGCCCCAGGGCACGCCAATGAAACTTATCGCGATCGAGATTAAAAGCCCCATGCAGGAGAGCAGAACAACAGGGGGCAGGATTTGATAAAGACTGATTCCGGATGACTTTAAGGCGATGATCTCGCTGTCAACAGAGAGACGCAGGAAGGCAAGTACAACTGCAATGAGGCTGGCCGCAGGCAGGGCGAACGCGATGATGTCCGGGAGCAGGTAAACAACCATCCAGACTACCTGAGCTATGGGAACCCCTTTGGCTACGATTAAATCGATAATGGACAGCATTTTTGTCGATACAACAATAAAAACAGAAACAAACAGGCACGCCAGAAATGTTGGCCATATTTCGTTAACAATGTATTTATAAAGCGTTATTTTCATTTTCGGTGTCAAATATATGCGCGATCATTTCTTCCAGACTTTCCTGCCACGGTCTTGGATTAATTCCGAATTGTGTTTCAATAAAAGAGCAATCAAGACCGGACCTGGCAGGTCTTTTTGCGGGGGTAGGATAGTCCTCTGTGGTTATGCCCTCCACTTTTTCAACTTTAACGGGAACGTACTGACTCGCCAGTTTAAAAATTTTTTCTGCAAAGCCGAGCCAGGAAGTTTCTCCTTTGCAGCAATAATGATATGTCCCCCAGGCAATGTTCTTTCCGTCGCGTATGCGGCCTGCAATGTCCAGGGTTGCATCGGCCAGATCGCCGGCATATGTCGGGCAGCCGTACTGGTCTGAGACAACCCTCACCCGATCCTGCTCTCTTCCCAAGCGGAGCATGGTCTTGACAAAATTGTGGCCGTGAACGCCGTAAAGCCAGGCTGTGCGCAGGATAATATGCTCCCGAAGATGTTCCCTGATTCGGATTTCGCCGTCTGCTTTGCTTTTACCATAAACCCCGAGGGGGCAGACCGGGTCGTTTTCAGAGTACAGGCTTTTCTTGGTGCCATCAAAGACATAATCCGTGGAAATATGTATGAGTGGAATTCCAGCCTCAGCACAGGACGAGGCCAGGTAGGACGGCCCATCCCGGTTTATGGCAAAGGCAAGTTCTTCTTCTGATTCTGCCTGATCTACGGCAGTATGGGCTGCGGCATTAATCACCAGAGAAACACCTGCCTGTCCCACTCCTTTTTGGACTTGAGAACGGTCGGTAATATCAAATCCTGGAAGATCAAGGGGTACGGTATCAAATCCCATTGCCGCAGCCCTTCTTGACAGTTCCCAGCCAAGCTGACCATTGGCACCGATAATAAGGATTTTCATCCTCTGCCTCCGCGGTTCTGCAAAGATTCTTAACATTTGATAGCTTGATATCACATGCTTAAAGAAAAAAGCAACTTCCAAAAAGGGTAAGGGCTCACAGGCCCCGGGTTCAGGGGTTCACGGTTCAGAGGTTCAAAGTTCGGGATTTACCATAGCCTAAACATTGAAGCCTAACTTACCATCATTCATTCTACATCTGCATTTGGGGGTTGTTCAAGGTAAGGGTTGGGGGGGGCTTGTTGTAGAAATGGATTAGGGGGAGTTTCCTGGGGAAATGGGGAGGGATGTTGCTCTAGAAAAGGGTTTTGAGCGCCTTGCTGAAAGGGGGTCGGAGGCGTTTCCTGCTGAAATGGATTAGTTTTCGGAGGGGATGCGCTGCTTTTCTGTTTAGGCGCCCTGGTTGGCGGCTTTGAGGCCCGGGCATGCGGACTTCTTGATTTGACCCGGGTTGAGGTGGTCCTGGATTTTGAGGAAGGGGCAGGCGGCTCCTCTAGAATTTTTTCAGCTGAAACAAAAGGCGATCCTGACCCTGCGGGCATGGCCGGCCGCGGCTTTCCTTCATGATAAAGGTTCAGACGCACATCCTTTCCTTCCCCTGTCAGTATCAAGAAATTGCCGGCGATTTTTTTGATAACCATTCCCTTTATTTCATCTCCCTCCTTGCGGAGTCCGCTGACATCTTCGTCCGTCCGTTTCCCCTTTTCACGGATAATTGCCCATTTTCCCTGAGACGATATGATCACTCCGGTGAATATGAGTTCTTTTTCCAGTTTCAGCGCCATGGGTGATTTATGGGACCCCTTCCCATCAGGCTCAGGCGAAAAAATATGCCGTTCAACCATAGGGGACGATGCTCCCAGTGCCCAAAACGGGCAGGAAAGACAGAGAATGAGAGAAAGTAGAATGATCTTTTTCATGTTTTTCCGTAACAACTCAGGTTATAAGGTTCAAAATTGATGGTCCCGTAAAAAGTTGTCAGTCCGGTGAAAACCGGAGTCCAGAAGCGTAACTTCTCAATAACTCCGGATCGGGCGGGGCCGTAGGGGTCTCTTTTTAGAAGCCCGCATATTTGTGAGTCATTCCAAAATGACGGCAGCTTGATACGCAATTTGTTTTTAGGGGAAGACAAAGCGCGTCTTTCGCTCCAAGTTGGCCTTTGCTGCCTTGACGTTGCTTAAAATCCAGGCTTGGCGGGTATAATCGCAGACGTCATTTGTGATGCGGACTTCTAAAAAGAGACCCCCACAGCCCCGCTTTTTACGGGTTCATCAGTATTGCCTAAAAACTTTTCTCCTCTATTAGTTTTTTCATACTGTCCACCCGTTTGGAAAATTCTCTGGTAATGGCGTCTGCCTCTGCCCGCGTATTTATAATCCGGGGCGTGATAAGAAAAATCAATTCAGTCTTGGCAATCTTTTTTGATGTCCCCCCAAAGAGATAACCCAGGAGCGGAATGCTTTTTAGAAATGGGATCCCTGAACCGCTCGTATCCAGTTTCGACCTCATTAGCCCGCCAAGGATAATGGTTTGGCCGTTGTCGATGACAAGGGACGTCTCCGCTCTTCGATTGAGGAAAGAATAAGCGTTTAATTCCGGGTCTTTGGTCCCTGTTTCGCTCACCTCCTGGACCAGTTCTATTTTGATGAGCCCACTCGAGTTAATATGAGGCGTGACCCTGAGAAGGACCCCCGTGTCCCGGTATTGAATGCTCGTGATCGTCGTCCCGCCTTCGGTAATGGTCTCGCCTGTGGGGATGGGGACCTGCTCCCCGACTTCAATGATAGCTTCTTTGTTATCCACCGCCAGGATGTTTGGAGAAGAAAGAATATTCACCTCTCCCTCCGTTTCAAGGGCCATAATAAGACCTCTTAAAAGATCGTCTGAATCGTACAGGGCAAGCGTTAGACCTTTCACACCCCCGCCCAGGACCGTATCGATTGGCAGTTCTATTCCGTCATCAAGTCTCCCCTGGAGTTTGTAGCCCGATTGAGCGCGGTCTTTCAAAAACCATTGCACGCCATACTCGAGTAAACCGTCCAGTGTAATCTCGGCGATCACCACGTTGATGAGCACCTGCCTGGGCACGATGTCCAACTTTTTCAGAACTTCCTTGATGATCCTGTAATCTCTGCCGCTTGCCTTGAACACAATGGCATTGTTGGTTTCATCCGGTATGATTTCGACCTCACCTGAAAGTTCACCGGAAAGGCCTGCCTTGGCTGATGGCCTAACAATGGCCACTTTTTTTGATGTCCCCGTGGATGTGCCGCCATAGAGCTGGTTCAAAATATCTGCCAGCTCCACAGCCGTACCGTTCTCCACAAAGTATACAAAGACGTTTGTTCCGGAATCATCGGCATGGTCCATCGCGTTGATCCAGTCATCGATAAGCTTGAGCATGGATGGCCATCGGGAGACTACCAGGAGCGCATTCATAGTTTTTATGGGGATAATCTCGAAACCGCCCTTATCAGCCCCCGGCCTGTTATAAAGACCACCGGTTTTAAGTATCCGTTCCAGATCCCTGGCCATCTCAGGAGCATCTGATTCCTTTATGGGAAAGACTCGCCAGGAAATATCTGCAAAGTATTCCACGTCCATCATGCCAAGGATGCTCGCGGCCTTGTTCAGGTTATCCCGGGTATCCGTGATAACCAGAGAATTTGTGACTGCATCCGCTACCACAACAGCATTTTTTGAAAGAAACGGCTGGATGTTTCTGGCGCCGGTTGCAGCCGCGATATATCTGAGTCGGAGCATGCGTGTGACGTCCCCGGCTTGACCGGCTTCTGCCTCAGCAGCCAGTGGCGCATTGCCGGAACCGGCGCTTGATGCGCGGCGGACCACTTTAAAGATATCCCCGGGACCCTTCACAATGGCAAGACCGTTTAACTGTAGCACATTGTTCAGGACATTAATGAACTGTGTTTTGGTGAAATCACCGGACAGGTGGAAGGTGACCTTGGCCTTAATACTGGGGTCCACCATGTAGTTGACCCTGAAAAGCTCATATAGTGTAACGTCCAGGACTTCGTGAAGATCTGCATTGTCAAAGGCCAGCTCCACGTGTATTTTTGGGCTAGGGCCCACATTTTTTTTCTGACCGGAAGTCCTCCCTGGCATGACGGCCAGGAGTGGCTTTAATTCAGCCGGCCGCTTTATGGGTCGTATCCGGTTCGTGGAGGGCGTGTTCTGATTTTTCTGAATCAAATCCCCATCTGTACTCTCTTCGATAGCGGTTTGGGCATGGGGAATATTTTTTCGGGTACTCTCGGTTTTGACAGATGAGTCAACGGGCTCTTCGATGACGTCTGCAATCTCATTGCCCCCTTTGCCTGCAGCGCAGCCTGAGACTGAGAATGAAACAAAAAAAATCATCATCACCGGTACAATCCACACACAGACTCTAAAATCAATGAATCTCATAATCGGTCGTACCCTTTTCTGATCTATCATTCCTTAAGTCCTTCCACAAAGAGTGTGCTGAGGTTTAAGGAGACGAGAAGGTCGTTTTCCCTGCTGCGCCTGTAGTTCACACCAAGTTTTTCAATCCGGACGGCTTTTTTCATATTTTCGAGATTCTCGAGAAGGTCGGAAAGCCCTTGAGTGGTGGCGCCCAGATGAAATTGTACGCGACTTAAGGGATAATCCCGCCACTTGGATGGAGAAAGCCCTTTATAAGCCTTAAGCAAAAGCCCCTGGTTCTCCAGAAATTCCTGCACCCATAGCTGTGTGTGGGCGGATATTTCTTCCGGGCTGTCCCCCTGGACCACTAAACCCGCGAACTGAGCCAGGGTCTCTTCCATTTTCCGGTGGTTCTGTTCTGTATCGGAAAGCCTTTCCAGCCTTTGTGCCAGACGATCACGCTCCTGTGAGACCAGGGATAATTCAACTTCTAATTCATCCTTTTGATCCTGTAACGGTGACCAGACGTGTACCCGCCATACCAGAACAGATATGATGATCAGTATACCACCCAGAATCCATAGACGCATCTTATTATTTATCGGCTTCATTGTTCTTCAACTTGATGGTCAGGCTGAATCTTTCTGCCCCGGTTTTGTTCCTGTTGACAGACCCCTTCAGGGTTACCTGTCCAAACATGCTGGATGTGCGGAGCGCCTCTATGACCTTCAATGCATCCGGACTCTCCCCCTTGAGGGTCATCACCGTGCTTTTAAAATCAAAATGAGAGAACCACGTGTCCCCGGGCAGGCAGCGGGCCACTTCATTGATATGGCTGAAAAGTCTGGGTTTTGTTTTCATGAATTCACGGGTGTCCTCAAGGATTCTGCCGGCTTCCCTGAATGTCGTACGGTTTTGTTCTATTGGCTCGAGTTTCTTTTTTAACTCATGAATCTCAGCTTTCAGGATATTGATGTCCTCCTGATGACTGGAAATACCCCACTTCACATTCCATGTCATCAGGAAAATAGTCAGGATAAGAATAAGAACAAGTGGGACTGCGAGCCTTACGGTCTGAAATGTTTTCAGACGCGGCGGGGTCCCGTCAATTGATATTTCCTGCTGACCGGATATGGCCGGTGCAACAGCGGCCATGCCCGGATTTTCAGCAACCAATGGCAGCTGGTCCAGGCGGTTCGGTGAGGGTGAAGGTAAGGCCGGTGTCCCGCCGTTGTGGAGATAGAATATGTTTTCACCCAGGCCCTGGAATTTTGATTTTGCTGCGGCCGCAAGGAGATCTCCCTCCTCGATTCCTTCAGACAGGGGCCACGTCCCGGAAAACAGGCAGCCTTTCTTCTGAAATACGGCCAGTTCATAGGCGCTGTCCTGGGGGAGTATCAGACCGATAGGCATGGGATACCGCTGTATGTTCAACCAGGCGCCTATCCCGAACGATACGGGGAAAATCCCTCTCAGTGAATCCATGTGCCCTGTTTCCCGGAAAATGTCCAGGTATTCATCCATGTCCCTGCGGGCAGCGTAGACAATAAGCGCATTAATATTTCCCTGGATTGTACGGCAGAGGTGAATATCGTAGTATATTTCTTCAATTGGAAGATGACAGCAGACGGGCAGACTGTTTTCCACTGATACCAAATATCGTAGTATATTTCTTCAATTGGAAGATGACAGCAGACGGGCAGACTGTTTTCCACTGATACCAGGGCATCCTCCATCGGCATGGGAGGAAGCTGAAGGTCTCTGGCAGAGAAGCAGTTTCTTGGGAGGGTCAGATAGACGGCTCGCTTTCTGGGGGCCGAGGCGCCTTCCACCAGAGGAAATACGGTCAACCATTCCAGGAACTGCTTGAGAGACCAGGGCGCCGGTTCCTCAACGCTGCCGAGCGGGTCGAGGGCCGGGCCCGGACGCGCCGGGATCCACCCTCCACGAGCCCTTGTCAGACAGACATAATGGAGTTTTTCTTTTTCAAGATGTAACCCGATTATATCCCGTCCGGTCAAAGTTGACCCGGGGTTACCGAAAAAATAATCTTTTGTCAGCAGAGAGAGGTTATTAAGATTCAACGCCGGGCTCCGTTTGATTGAGGAATTGCGATTCCCTGCCGGCTGATACCCGCATAGTCCTGTAAAGCTGCAGAACTTTCCACCTGCCTTTTTCTTTTTCCAGGAAAGCTGTTATGAGCGTATAACCGTTTTGTTTACCCGGAACCACAATGTTTACCCTTTTGACGTTCCTGGAATAGATGGTGAATTCATCCAAAAGGGAAAAATGAAGTGGTTCTATCTCTTCCTCTTCTTCGGTCAAAAGGCCGGTTATCGGGTCTCCCCAGAAAACATCCGAGGTCACCCCTTTTACAAGGAGCAGCTCTGTAAGCACCTTGAACGGCCCATTTGCAGGCTTATAGGGAAGACCCCGGGAATCGTAAAAGTCTGCCTCAGCCCCGTTTGTCCTTAGCAGGGTGTCTGTATCCCGCCAGTCGAGAATGGCATCTGTTAACTGGTTGGATTTGTCAAAGTGGTCTTCACCCAGCAGTTCCAGCATCTTGTTTCTCATCTGGCCGTCCGAGGCTGTGTTGATGTTTATTCTGTTTGATTCGCTGTCAACCTTCACCCACAGATCAAATCCCCCGGGAGAAAAAGCGGTCCAGGTTCCGAATCTGTTATTATCGCCCGGGATTGGCCAGGAATCGGCTGCAAAGAGATTCAACACCGAGTCGACGGCTTCTTTCTGTTTGAGCGAATCCCAGGCATTAACCGCCAGACATGCCTTCCCGCGATTATGATCCAGATATTCCCCAGCCAGGAAACCGATAAGGACCAGAGACCACAGGACAATGATCAGGACACTTCCGTTATTGGATTTTATGCTACCAGCAATAACCATCTATGGCCCAATCCCTCCCAGTCGGAAATACAGGCTGCGTGCATGCGCATTTTGGCCTGTTCCAATTCTGAGCTTTAACCCCAGCCCTGTTGGCAGGGATTTTGATGTGCACTTCCAGATTTCCTTCCAGTCGTCCGCCTCTTGCGGGTCTTGTATATTCTGGCCTGTGTATGTCAGATCAAAGCCCGAAATTCCGGGCACCTGGCTCATTGGCTTAAAAGAGTTTCCCCACTTGTCGGACAGGGGGTCGTATTCATCATTAAGATCTTCTTCCCTTGTAATGACCTGTTCAAAAAGATAAAGAGTTTTCTCTTCTTCTTTAAAAAGATAGGTTATTTTTAAAAGCCCCTGCAGAGGGGACCCTTGCGGGGCATAGGCGGTGAAAAATGAAAGAGCGTGTTTTTGGCCACAAAATGGCAGCTGCTGTTTCCCGCCTGTTTTTTCAAAAGGGTCAATTCTCGTCAGGGAATCAAGCTGTTTTGTCATGAGAGAGGGGATGGCCACCCACAGTTGAATGTCCTCTCCTTCTTCGACCCCACCTTCCCAGGATTCAATAGAGAGCCTCAGGGCAATGGCCACCACCAGAGTTACCATGGAGACAAGAACCATGGCTACCAGGAGCTCAAGTAGCGTAAAACCGCTTTGATTGCCTCTTTTTGTCTTCAGCGGCGATACCAACGGTTCAGGCAAAAGGACTTCTCTTTCTGACCACTGTCATGGGCCAGGCACAGACGTATATCCAGCATAGCCGGGATTTCGAGAAGATTTTCCCCATTTTCAGGACGATATTCAAGGGGTTTTACAGAGATAGTGTATTTCCACCCGGTTTCTCCCTCCACAACCCCTTCCTTTCCTTCGTCTCTGAGTGCGGCACCTATCAATGCGGAATCTGCAAGGATGTTCTGTGCGATGCGGGCGCTCTCCAGTCTTTCATCCGCTTTCCAGGATATCCTCTTGGATTGGGAAAATGCCTGAAAAACAGCTCCCAGAGAAATTCCTGCGACCATAAGCGCGACCAATACTTCAAGGAGCGTAAATCCTGCTCTCTTTGAGCTATATCTCCTGCGGCATTGGGATGGTTTACAGCAGTGGTCCATCCGTTCAGGCATCCTCCTCTATCCGGATGAGCATTCCTGTGAGGATGTCTATTCTGAAGGCATAAACGGTTTGACCGAATACGGAAAGTGTGAGCGTTCCCCCACCCGAACTTCCGTCCGGATAGAACCCGATAGTATACACATCTTCGTTCAATTGAGTGATTCCTTCCCCTTCAATGAGCATCTGCTCGGGGATTTCAAGTGATTTTGTGCTGTCGCCGACCCAGCAACGCCTCTGGCTGGAGGAAATATTAAAGGCTGTTGGCACGCCGTCATTCACGGCCATCCGTCGGGCCTTTTTGCAGAGGGATATCATCTCCCGGGCAAAGGCCTTGTTCTGGTTGCCTGCCATGGTTTTTCCTGCGCTGACAAAGACAAGAGCGCCGACGATGGCCAGCAGGACCATCACAACCAGTATTTCTACCAGCGTGAATCCGGTTTTAGAACTGAATCTCATTGATCCCAAAAATAGCTGAAAGCATAGAGATGACGATCCCACCGATGATAAGTCCCATAAAGAGGATGGTTGCGGGTTCAAGAAGTGCAAGACAGGCCTTTATTTTTGCCTGGATACTGTTGTCCAGTTCTTCGGCCACAAGGACCAGCATTTCGCCGAGTTTGCCGCTCTCTTCTCCAAGTGAAACCATCTGCACGGCCATGGCAGGAAATGTGTCCTGATCCTTCATCAGTGCACTTATTCTCTTTCCTTCCTTGACCTGGTGATAGATGTGATCTACAGCTGCTTTTACCACATTGTTTTCTACAACATCCTGGGCAATAGACAGGGCCTTGAGCAAAGGTACCCCGCTCACAACAAGCGTCCCGAGAGTCCTTGCAAAACGACTGACCTGAATGTCTGTTACCAGTGCACCGAAAAACGGGGATCGGATAATCAGGCTGTCGAGGCGATCTTTGCCTCCCGGGGTCTGTGCCATGCGCCACAACCATACGGAACAAAGGGCGACAAACAGCAGTGTCCACAAGCCCCATTGTCTCAAAAAGTTGCTCATCCGGATAAGGATCTCTGTGGAAAAAGGAATTTCCTGTCCGAGATCGCTGAATATGCCTGCAAAGCGGGGGACAACGAATCCCATTATTACAAGAACCGATACAATGCTTACAAAGAGAAGGATAGCAGGATAGACAGAGGAAGAGATGATGAATTTCCTGATTTCCCGGGAACGTTCCATGAATTGTGCCAGGTTTTCCATTACCTGAGGCAGTATGCCGCCCATTTCACCGACTCTGACCATGTTCACATAAAGATTGTTAAACTCATCAGATCTCTTGGCCATGGCCTCGGAAAGAGTGCTGCCCCCCTGTATGGATTCTTTGAGAGATGTTACCGTTGTCTTAATGGATTCCTGCCTTGCGGAGTCGGCTATGATGGTCAGGGTCCTGTCCATGGGCACGCCGGATTTCAAGAGATGTGACAGGTTTTTGGTAACCCGCAGGAGCTCTCCGGCACCCAGCGTCTGTGTTGACCGCTTAAACAAACGTGAACCAGAGCGCTCATCATCCAGCCACCTGACCAGGACCATACCCCTGGAATGCAGGTTTATTAAAAGAGACTCCCTGTCCCAGGCCTCCCCCGAATCCACAATTTTGCGACCCTGAGGATCAACAGCTTCATATGAGAAACGTTGCATCAGCGCGTTACCCTCAGAACTTCTTCGTAGGTCGTGATTCCCTGGCGGACCTTGTCAAGTCCATCCATCTTCAAAGATATCATGCCCTCGGAAAGTGCTTCGCGGTTTATCTCGGCCCGGCTGGCGCCTTCTATGATCCCCTGCTGGATTGAATCATTCAGTGGAAGCAGTTCAAAAATGCCCAATCGCCCACGATACCCGGTCCCTCCGCATTCTGTGCACCCCATGCCTTTCCGGAAACTGGGGACCATCAGGGCGGGAGACAAATCCATCTCTTGTGCCATCAGAGACCTTTTTTCATCTGAAATGGAGACATCTTCCTGACAATTGGGGCAGACTTTTCTCACGAGCCGCTGAGCAAGCACGGCGGCAACACATGATGTTACCATGAATCTTTCCACACCCATCTCTTCCAGTCGGATTATGGTCCCTGCAGCATCATTCGTGTGGAGTGTGGAAAAGACCATGTGCCCGGTGAGAGCTGCCTGCATGGCGATATCCGCTGTTTCCATGTCCCTTATTTCACCCACCAGCATTATATCAGGATCATGACGGAGGAAGGACCTGAGACTTGTTGCAAATGTGAGTCCGATGTTAGGCTGCACCTGAATCTGGTTGATCCCCTCGAGCTGATATTCTACCGGATCTTCCACGGTCACAATCTTTTTTTCCGGAGTGTTTATGGCATTCAGCGCTGCATAAAGCGTTGTGGTCTTTCCGGATCCGGTGGGACCTGTGACAAGAAGCATTCCGTATGGCAGAGAAATGATGTCCTTGAACTGATCCAGGATCGAAGAGGGAAAACCCAGGTTTTCAAGGGCCAGCTGAACATCTTCTTTGTGGAGAAGTCTCAGTACCAGGCCTTCGCCAATGCTGGTGGGAAGGCAGGACACACGGATGTCCACCTCTTTCCTCCCTGTCATGAACTTGATTTTTCCGTCCTGAGGAAGTCGCATTTCAGCAATATCCATCTTTGCCATAAGCTTTATCCTGGAAGTTATGGCAGCCTGCAGGTTCCTGGCAAGTGTCTCGCGATCATGGAGGATTCCGTCTATCCGGTACCGTACCTGAACGTGTTGCTTTCGAGGTTCGATGTGAATATCGGAGGCCCCTGATTCAAGGGCGTTATTGATTATATGATTCACCAGCCGGATGACAGGAGCCTCAGAGGCCATGTCTTTCAGATGTTCCGGGTCGTCCCACAGCCGGTCTTCCGCAGTCAGGATGACGTTTTCAGCGCCTTCTCCTTTCTCTGAAGTCATATCCGCTTCAGCTTCATACCAGCGGTAAATAAACTGGGATATGGTCTCTTCAGATGCTCTGACTACTTTTACGGGTTTGCCGTACGCATTCAGGATTGCTTCACGCGTGTTAAAGTCCAGTGGATTGGCCATTGCAACGATAACAAATTCCCCGGAATCCTCCAAAGGCACAAAGCGGAACCTTTTCATGAAAGGCAGAGGCAGCACCTTGAGGGATGGCGGGGATTGAGGGAACTTGTCTTCATCGATTTCCGGCACGTCCGCTACGAGGTCTGATGGCTGGACCGGGGAAATGATACCGCCCTCAGGCTGCGTTGGTCTTCGCGGAAAAATCTTCTTCAGGCTGTTCATCATTTGAAGGGTCAGGATACTCATGTGATTTACTTTTTGATTTTACCCTAACGTTGCAAAAGTCGAGGATGCCCCAGGTCCAAGGCGGAAAGGGTGAAGCTATAGTACTTTATCCCGCCTGGCGGGACTTTCCCATCGGGTAAATAACATGGCTGCTTTTGACTGCTTTCAGGATGTCACTTGGGGTGAATTCCAGCAGAGCATACAAAAAGATGAATGCGTCTATTATTATAGTATTTTAAACCAGTTAGCCATGTTATTTATGCAACTAAAGGGTTTACTCCCAGCTGACAACATCCCGGTCGCTTTTTTCTCCACCCGCCACACCGTCTCTGCCATAGCTGTAAAGATCATAATCACTGTGTTCGCCAGGGCATGTGTAGATATACGCCCTTTCCCATGGGTCCGCAGGGACAGGTTTGGGCAGATACGGTCCGTCCCAGTCTTTCAGTTCGTCCGGTTTTTCTCTCAGGGCATTCAATCCCTCATTAGTTGTGGGGTATTTTCCATTGTCAAGACGGAAGCTGTCCAATGCCGATCCCAGAAGTTCAATCTGAGCCTTGCACGTCTTCGTCTTGGCTTTGTCCACCTTTCCAAAAAATTTGGGCGCTACGAGCGCTGAAAGAAGACCGAGAATAATGATGACGACCAGAAGTTCTATGAGAGAAAATCCGTCTGTTCCTGCAAAGCGTTTTTTACCGTGACGTGCATTCATGGGAGTCTCCAGATATTGAATAAACCCTAACGTTGCATAAAACTTCGAACAAAAACGTGTTAGAGTGCGTGAAATGTGTGTGTAGTCATGCACTATAGCGCGAGTGAAACGGTTTTTGTCGACAGGATTTATGCAACGTTAGGGTAAACATAGCTCCGCCCCTTCGATCACATGATGTCGAATAGAGTGAGACACTGATTGTAACTGCTCAGGTTGTTAGGTTCAGGGTTCAGCGCCTGCCCTGGCGCGACGGAATGCGAACATGAAACTGCTTTCACTGCTTATGATTACGTGGCTTCCCATCACCGCATCTTGTTATGCCAGGTCTGGGCCAGGGGTTCACGGTTGGTCCACAAACCCCTGAACCGTGAACCCTTGAACCAGTTACCACTGATTTACCCAAAACCGGATTGCGGCAGGCTCGTTTTACGAGATTTTTTCCAGAGCCCAGCCCTCGATTTCAACTTCAATGGATCGCTGTAGAAGCTCAACTGATACCACGACCTTGTCGTGTCTACCGTTGTGGCGAAGATAAAACCCCACGAGCCCTTTCAACGGACCTTCCATGATCATTATCCGATCACCTTTTTTCATATAGGTGCGGTTCTGTACAGTGCGGTCTGTTCCGTCCAGGACCATCAGTGAAGATATCTCGTCTTCGTTCGCGGGAACGGGTTTTCCCTTGAAACCGATCATACGGACAATACCGGTCGTTTTTAAAATATGCAGGTGTTCTTCGGGATGAAGGTCTGTGCGAACAAACACATAACCGGGAAGCAACGGTACGAGGATTTTTTTTCGACGGTCTTTACGCCTGCTCATCACCTGGATGCGGGGCAGAAAGGTCTCTATTGATTTGCCTCGCAGTCCGTCATAAACCTTTTGCTCGAAATGACTTCTCGTGTGAAGCGCATACCACTTTGGAAAATTCTGGTTCATTGAGTGTATATCCAGTTTAAGAGATGAGCTTTTTCGATTGGCCAGTTTCAAAACGCTTCAGTTCCACCGTCATCAGTGCATGATGGCAAGGCCGTGCTTTATCTGGCTGATAAATCGATAAAAGCAGTACATTGAAATCTTAATAACAAGCAATTCCCATGCCATAGTTATGGTTATAAATGCATTTGAAACTATAACTTAGAACAATTTTAAACAATTTTAATAAACTATCCGTTCATACGGTTTTACGGGGGAATCGCAGAGTTTCCGAATCGGAAATGTTTTCAACCGTTATAGTTCCTAAAGGCTAATAAAATTAGTTGGTTACAGATAACACGCCAAAGAAGTCTGTTATAATTAATTTTGCAAAAGAGATTTTGCAGGCCCTCAACATCGGGACTGAATGGAAAATTGAAAAGTCGGTGCCTTGAAAACCGCCGCCTCCCTCTTGCAGGAGGGTTGTGACAGAACTTGAAGAACGTTCACTTTGGTATACAGTTGAACCGGTTTTTATGGTTTTTTTGAATAAACATGGACTTTTGAAAAATGGGTCACCACATTTGAAAGCAAAGATAAAAAAAAATCAAGCAATTGTCACGAAAACTCTTGAAACAATTGTGTTCTTTTTTGTGCCGGAAGACCGGGTGCTCCGGGACCGTCAAAGACCCGGCCGCTTGAACAGGAATTTCTGTGTAGACATAAGGCGGAAAATGAAGGAAAATTGCTCATCTCAGGTATCAAAAGGAGGTCGGATATGGATTGTAATCAGGAAAAGAACATGGAAAGATGCAACTGTTCCTATGAACCCTGCTCCAGAAAAGGGATTTGCTGCAAATGCATTGCCTATCACCTGGACATGAGACAGCTTCCCGGGTGTTGTTTCCCGAAGGATGCGGAAGCAACATACGATCGATCTTTTGAACATTTTTCGAGGCTCGTCAAGGCGGGAACGGTATAGAATTGGAATCCAGTGATATTGAAAAACTCTTTTTTCGCGTGCTGGAAGATTCAGGGCAGGATACGGATGCCGTCCGTCAGGTATTTTCAACCCTGGTCCGGACCACCCTGGAATACCGTGACCGAATGCTTTCTTCCAAAGGGATCGTGGTAACCGTAGAGGATGTTCGCTGGAGCCTCGGCCGGCTGGTTCGTGCCCTTGATATGGGCAACATGCCTGAGGCGGACAACGAAATCAGCCTTGGCCTTTTAAACATCTGGGTCCGAGAACTGAAACCCTGAACCGTGAATTCTACAACCCAAATAGAGTTTCTGCTTGCATCCGAGAGGTCATTTTCATACCTTAAGGCTGAAACGGATGAGGTTTTCGTACAGGCAGGAAACACGAAATTTATTTCCTGAATTTTGCAAGCGTCGAGTTTGCCGGAGATGCAAGGCATCAAGCGCGCAGCTGTAGTGCTTTACCGCAAGCGCTTGATAACGAAGTAGATTCGGTGAAATCGGCGCTCCCGAAGGGCAGACAATTTTGAAAAATCTGCACTGGGTATCCCGGTACCAAATGTGTACACATTACATTTTGCTGGATCTTACCTAAGCCATTGAAGTAATGTTTTTTTGGACCCTTTCAAGATTGTCTATACAAGATTCAGGAATTTGATCCTATTGTTACTTTCTTCTTGATGCCCATGGGACTCATTTTCGACAAAAAAATCGAGCAGGCCTATAAGACCTGGTACCGTTCATCCCAGGGTCGGACCATAGACAGGTCCATTGAGAAGCTCATTGTGGCGCTGCTTGAGCCAAAGCCCGGGGAAAGGGTCCTGGATATAGGCTGTGGTTCGGGGAATCATCTCCTTGTTTTCAGCAAGCTGGGGCTGAACGTGAGCGGCATAGATGCTTCACCCCACATGATCAATAAAGCAGAGGAACGGCTCGGGAAACGCTGCGGCCTCAGGACCGGAACTGCCGAATCCCTTCCTTTTGAGGATAATGAGTTTGACCTGGCCGTCTTTATTAATTCTCTCGAATTTCTGGATGACCCGCTCAGGGCTTTAAGAGAAGCGGGAAGGGTGGCAAACAGTAAGGTGTTTGTTGGCGTAATAAACAGCATTTCCTGGAACGGGCTTCTGAGGAGGGCCCAGGGCTATCTCGGCGATCCACTGTTCAATCGTGCCAGATTTTATAATTTCTGGCAGATGAAATCTCTCCTGCAGATGGCCTATGGCCCTGTCCCCGTTTCATGGGAGTGCATCACGATACGTCCTTCTTTTGTTGAGGGATTGATGCCTTTTGGAAAGAACCTTTGGGAGGGGCGGCATTCTCCTTTCGGGTTTTTTCTGGGTTTCTCAGTCAAAATGCACTATCGGATCAAGACGGACAATCTTCCCTTGAAAATCAAGCTGAAGAAGGCAGGCAATTCTCTGATCGGGGCCAGGACACTTGAAGATTTAAACCGCGGCAAAGGAGATCCGGGACATGAAAGAGGCCTACCTGTATAAAAAACTGGAAGACAAGAAGGTCCGCTGTCACTTATGCAACCACCGCTGCATTATTACTGAAGGGCAGAGAGGGCTCTGCGGTGTTCGGGAAAACCACTCAGGAACACTCGTCAGTCTTGTATACGGAAAAGTGATTGCCGCACACTGCGATCCCATTGAAAAGAAGCCCCTGTTCCATTTTCTGCCCGGAACCCGTTCTTACTCCGTAGCCACAGTGGGGTGCAATTTCAAGTGCCTTTTCTGTCAGAACTCAGATATTTCCCAAATGCCTTCAGACCATAATCGGATCATGGGCGATGACATGACACCGGATCAGATTGTAAAAGAGGCCCTGGATTCCCATGCTGTAACCATCTCATATACATACACCGAACCTACGATATATTTCGAGCTCGCTGCAGACACGGCACGGATGGCTGTGTCAAAGGGACTTAAAAATGTTTTTGTGTCCAACGGATATATGACAGAGCAATGTCTCGAGGAAATATTCCCTGATCTTCACGCAGCGAACGTGGATCTCAAGGCATTCAGCCAGAGCTTTTACAGGGAGCAGTGCGGGGCGAAACTGGAACCGGTTCTTAACACACTGAAGACCATGAAAAAAATGGGCGTGTGGCTGGAGGTAACGACTCTTTTGATTCCGGGCCTTAATGACTCTGTCGAGGAACTCAGGGACCTTGCCCGTTTTCTTTCAGACCTTGATCCAAACATTCCCTGGCACATCAGCCGGTTTCATCCCACCTATCACCTTACCGGCATTTCTTCCACATCTTCTGACAGCATTCGAAGGGCAAGGGAAATCGGATATGAGGCAGGCTTGACATATGTTTACTCGGGTAATGTCCCCGGAGATGAGGGAGAGAAGACATTCTGCCATGAGTGCGGCAAGCTCCTCATCGACCGGTTCGGCTTCAATGTTATTGAGAACATGATCACGGAAGGCCGTTGTCCCGGGTGCAGTTCTGAAATCCCGGGTGTTTGGACCTATTGATTTTTTATCACCGCCCTGATACGTTTAAAGGTCTAGGGAGGGCTTTCTGGGTTTTTCCTAATCGTGGCTCCCGCTGAATTTAAGAAAGGCCTTCTTCCGTTTGGCGGGAGCCCAAAAATCTATTTGGGTTTCAAAAACCTGGTCCTTAGGGCCGGGTCAGAGTCAGTTGGCTATGCTGTGGATTGTAGTGCCTATGAGTGAACTAAAGTGATCTAAAGTGTCTAAAGTGATCTAAAGTTATGGAGTGCGCTGAAAGCGCAGCCATGTATGTAATAAGAATAAGAAATCGTGTTCAAAGTATACTTTGTGTATTTGAACGTGTTGTGAAATTTTAAAATTGACCGCGAAGCGCACCACAACTTTAGCTCACTTTAGTTCACTTTAGTCATTTTAGCTCACTTTTGTGGCCCAAGTCTTTATACACCCTTCAGGGGTGAAAACAAAGCCGGACCCTCCAGACCCGGATATTTATTCTCTCAGGAGATACACCATGAAAAATGAAGAGGAGCTTGTTCTCAAGGTCACCAAAGAGATCGTGGTCAAATTTATTGAGATGGGAAGGTTATCAGTCAACTCTTTTGGAGATGTGTGGAAGCAGATTCATCAGACAGTACGTGAGTCCCTTAAAGATGACAGAGGTTAATATAAAACGCTCACCAGAAACAACCCCTGTGCCGGGGCCTTGATACCGGCGGCCCGCCTGTCTTTTGTCTCAAGTATTTCCTTGAACCTGTCAGCGCTAATCCTGCCCAGACCCGCCCCTGCCACTGTGCCCACAATATTTCGAACCATATGCCTCAGGAAACCATCGGCTTCAATGATAATCCGGAGTATGTCATCTCCATCAGTTTCGAGAAGTTCGGCCCTTGAGATTGATCTGACAGGATTTGTGTTCCCGCTTCCCGAAGATCTGAAAGAGGAAAAGTCATGGGTGCCTCTCAGGGCAGACAGGCAACCGGCCATTTCCTTTTTGTCCAGGGGTATCCTGATGTGCCAGAGATAATGACGCAGGAACACATCAGGGTCTTTTCGATTCAAGATCCTGTATTCATAGACCTTGCTCCTGGCACTGTACCTGGAATGAAATTCCATGGGCACATACTCAGCGGTTTTTACATGAATATCATCCGGGAGAAGGGAGTTCAGGCCTCTTTTGATTGCGTCGGGATCAATGTCTGAGAGGGTCGTGAAATTACAGACCTGGTTTATTGCGTGGACCCCCGCATCTGTTCTTCCCGATGCAATCAGTTTAACAGGCGCCCCGACCATTGTTTTGAGCTTTTCTTCAATAACTTCCTGGAGTGAGATGCCATTATCCTGGCGCTGCCATCCATGGTATTGACTGCCGTCATAGCTCAGAGTCAGTTTGATGTTTTTACTGTCCACGGGATTTTTTGATAAGAAAACAACGGTTCTAGCTTTCTTACCTTATACCATTCTTGTCCAAAAACAGTTTTTGCAGGGTTTTAGATTTTATCACTCGCTTCGCTCGAAGCACCGAGGCCACAGAGAAGAAGGATGCTTTTCAATGCCGTCAGGCCTGAGGTTTTTGTCCAATCGCCGTCTCCCGATTGGACAAAAGAATTTTTCTCTCTGCGTTCTCCGTGTCTCGAGTGAGTAAAACGAACGGGTGTGAATAAATTCGTCTTCTTTTATACCACAAAAAAAGGGAGCTCGTTTGAGCTCCCTGTCCATGTGCATTTCAAAATCAATAAGGGAAAACCAACTAACGTTTTGAATATTGAGACCTGGCTCTGGCGCCCGGCTGACCGTATTTTTTTCGCTCCTTCATCCTTGAATCTCTGGTCAGGAAGCCGGCCTTTTTGAGTGCTGCCCTCGATTCGGGCTCTGCAATGACGAGAGCCTTGCTGATGCCGTGTCTGATTGCACCGGCCTGTCCAAGAATACCGCCACCCTTGACATTTACTCTGATATCAAACTTGCCGGCCTGGTCGTTGGCCTTTAAGGGCTCCATGATAAGCATCCTGTCCGACTCACGGACAACATATTGATCCATGGTTTTATGATTGATAATCATCTGGCCTGTACCATAAATCCTCTGCCATCTAAATCTCCCATTTCTCTGGTTGTTGTGCCTCATGCGGATGATCCGGACCGGCATATATCTTTAATTTTTTGAGCTGACGCCGTCCCAGGCTGTTCTTGGGAAGCATCCGTTTGACAGCGAAACGCAGAATATCCTCAGGGTTTTTCTCAAGCAATTTCTTTGCAGAAATCTCTTTCAGACCGCCCGGATATCCTGTGTGCCGATAATAGATTTTGTTGTCCCATTTTCTGCCGGTAAACATGACCTTGTCAGCGTTGACGACAACAATAAAATCACCTGTGTCCGCATGTGGCGTAAATATGGGCTTGTGTTTGCCCCTCAAACGTGTGGCAATCTGGGTTGCGATTCTTCCGACAACCTTGTCTTCGACATCCACCAGATACCATTTTTTAGTGACTTCGTGTTCTTTTGCAACAAATGTTTTCATAGTTATATCCTGTCTGAAAAGCGATAAAAAAGACTATTTAAGGAAATTTGTCATATATGTCAAGCTATTTTTTAGAAAATTTGTGTTGACAAAGACGGTATTCTCGCTTAAATTTTTCTTTAAATCGCGCCCGTAGCTCAGCTGGATAGAGCGCCGGGCTTCGAACCCGTAGGTCGCAGGTTCGAGTCCTGCCGGGCGCGCCAGTTATTATAACAACTAGATGAAATACGAGTTAGTGCTCATCCAGAAATGGCATTTTTTCGCAATTTCTGCATCAATCTGCAGGATTGCTTGTTCTCTCGTTCCTACGCTCCAGCGTGGGAATGCATAAGGGCGTGTAGCTCAGCTGGCAGAGCAGTTGACTCTTAATCAATTGGTCGCAGGTTCGAACCCTGCCACGCCCACCATAATAAAATCAAGGACTTAGGCGAAACGCTCAAGTCCTTTTTTATTGCATACGGGCTGTTTGGTACAAGATAGGTACAAGATTATTTTTTA
>JAFDJF010000280.1 GCA_019307645.1 Deltaproteobacteria bacterium | reverse complement strand
AGCAAAAACCTTGAAATAGTCCACTATTACTGCGTCTTTCGCTCTTAAACATCTACCAAACCTAACCTAAATCTGAGCCCCAAGAATGTGAATTTATTTTTGCGCGAACCCTTAAAGATGATTGATTTTTTTACTATGCCCTATTTTGCGGGACTTGATTCACTGGGGTCGTTTTTTTTATCTGAAGACCTCAGATTACCCAGCAGCGTCTTTATCACAAAAAACACGGTTCGAGGCATGAGCGCTCGCCACACAATCGTCCTCAGGTCTTGAGGGTTGAGATACACCCTTACCCGCCACACCACCGGCTTCTTGATCTTAACACGCATCAACACGCCGGACATTGACTTTTCCATTTCAGTTAAATCACCAAAGAGTTCTGTCGCTCCCAAACCGGTAGATTTTAATCTCATGATTGCTCACCCCCTTGCTATGGGCCGCACATTCTGATCTTTGTTCCCAACTCAGAAGGTGTGCAGCTTCTCACAAAACAAGTGTGCTCAACCCTATCTGAATCATCCATGGCAGCTAATGTTTTATACCTCGATCAAAGTCAGCGCCCCGCTTACACACCATTTTACACACTGGGGATCAGGGGGATCACCGCAGAGATCGCATTTCAGGGCAATCCCAGTGTCCGGCTCCTTAAACCAGGGCCGGGTGGGGCACGATGCACGACAAACGGTACACTCATCATACTCTCGTCCTCCATCAACAACGATATGCTTGGAAGTGCATTCCGCTTCTGTAAAAGGGCCCGCAATCAGCGGAATAAATCGATTATTTTCCGCATACACCCTTATCCTGGACTTTTTGGGGTTGATCTCTTCCGTGTGGTGTAAAGAACAGGCGACTTCACAAGTCATGCAAGCCGTACATTTATCATAATCAATCTTTATTTTTTTCATCACCGTCTCCTTTGCAAAATCAGTGGTTCCCGTGAGATCATTCCAAACCCAGTTCTTTCAGTTTTTCGGGGGTCGGTACGCCGTTATCGTCCCATCCCCTGATCTGGTAATACTCTTTCAACATGGGTTGGAAATCCAGGGTCTTGCCTTTGGCCGCTCCTTCCGGAGGGGGTTCCTCCAAAAACCGCTTGGGCATGATATCATCTTTTCCGGACAGGCCTGCCTGAATATTGAACAACTGTTGCAGATTCCAGATCTTCTCCCCGATTTGCATGACTTCCTCAAAGGTGTAGCCTACTCCGGTGGCCGCTGCAAGCTGGTCGAAGATGAAGGGGTAAGGTTGACCGGGAACCGAAAAGGTGCAAATTCCTGCCGCATCAAGAAGGCTCCCCTGCATGTCCTGCAGCATTTTGACCAGACCGGCCTTGCCCTCAGTAGTCAAAGGATCCATTGGTTCCGGAATGCCCATGATTTCTGCATAGAGTGTATAGGCCCGATTGTGGCACGCCCCTCTTACGGAGGTAACAATGCCAAGTCCCATACCCGTAACGTTCCTGGGTTCATAGCCGGAGAAGGCCATCTTCTTTACACCGAGAAAGATATCCGGTGCGCCGTAATTTTTGGCCAGCAGACCCCCGCCGCCCTCAGCGATGATATCTCCGATGCCTTCACGAAGGGCGGTCTGCTTGACCAGTTCCACCATGGCCTCACCGTTTCCGAAATTGAGTTCCAGACCGGCATCTTCTTTTGGCAAAATTCCCTTTTCGTAAAGCTCCATGGCAGTGGCAACCGCGCCTCCCATATCTATGGTGTCCATGCCATATTCGTTGCAGTAATCATTTCCTTTCAATAAAGCAGCCGGATCATATACACCGCAGGAGGCTGCCAGCACTGCATGGGTTTCATATTCGGGGCGGTCGCCCTTACCCTTGAACGGGCCGTCTTTTACCTCTGTGGGGCCACCGCAGCCAATGGGGCACCCAAAGCAACCCCTGTTTCGGATCAAGAACCGCTCTGCAACGGTTTCACCACTGATTTCATGGGCAACCTCAGCAGATTGAGAACCTGTAAAGTTATTATGCGGCAGCACGCCTATTGCGTTAAACATATCCACTCCGGCGCCGGAACCGAAACTGGGAAAGAGCATGCTTGTCACCTCGCTGTTCCGACAACCGTCAAGGGCGGCGTCCACTGTCTTTTTAAATCCCTCCACGTCGGCCACGCGAATGCCTTGGGTTCCTTTGACAGCCACTGCCTTCAAATTCTTGGAGCCCATCACCGCCCCGATACCGCATCGGGCCGCTGCCCGGTGGTAGTCACTCATGATAGCGGCGATTTTTACCAGATTCTCACCCGCAGGTCCAATGGCGGCGATACGTGTATCCATGGCATCCCAGGCATTGTCGATTTCAGCCCTGATCAATTTGCCTGTTTCAGAAACGGTTTTGCCCCACAGATCCTGGGCATCCCTGAATTCCACTTCATCGTCTTCTATAAATAAATAAACAGGCTCCTCCGCCTTTCCCTCAAATATGATCATGTCATAGCCGGCGAATTTTACTTCGGCAGGGAAATAGCCTCCACAATTGGAGAAAGCAATCGCTCCGGTGAGGGGTGACTTGGCCGTCCACACAGCCCTGCAGCCGGTTACCGCCCCGGTTCCGGTGAGGGGGCATGTGCTGAATATCAGTTTATTCTCAGGATCGAGTCCGTCTACAGCAGGATCAATCTCATCAAAGAGAATTTTAGATGCCGTGCCCTGTCCCCCGATCCACTCCCTTGCAAAATCAGGGTCCAGATCTTCGATCATGTAATCCTGTTCACTTAAATCAACCCTCAATATTTTTCCTACCCACCCGTTCATAGTGCCACCTCCGATCTATTTCAAATACCCTTTTTCCTTAGCAATCTTTACCAGTTCAGGTTCCGGCCACCACTTTTCCACGCCGCAATCCTCAACAACCGCCTCGGCAGCCAGGTACCCTGAACCCAGGATAACCGTTCCGCCGGGAAAGGTGCATGCTCCCCCCATATAGAGTGACTTTATGGGAGACCTGTGCTGGGAGCAATGCTCGTTAGGCCTCATATAACCCATCTGCAAGGGATGGTATTGCCCCTGCTTAATGGAGCCGTTTGTCATATCCAAAAATTTGTTTGCCACATCCTTTGGCGTAGACACATAGAGGTCCCGCACAACCTTCTCGGTGATGTTGGGCGCATATTTTGCCAGTTTGTTTATGAGCATCCAGGCCTTTTCCTCTTTAAATTTCCATCTCGTCCATTTATCGGCATTTCCGTCCAGGTTAAAAGGGGCCATAGATGAAATGATCCCCGTATGTTTGCCGGCCGGCGCCTGGAAAGGATCATGAATGGTGGGAAAGCAGCAATTGAACCCTGCTTCCTCATCAAATTCACCTTTTTCTATTTTTGCCAGGTGCTTTAAATAGTCCTCAACAGTGTCATATCCAATCACATGGACAAGGGCCTTTGCAACATCGGGATTATCCTCCGCAGATTTAAATTGAGGCGCCTCGAGCAGACACATATGCACACCGAAGAGAGACCAGTGCTCCCAGATCCAACCCTCAACAGATTCTGCAAAGTCGCTGTCAAGATGTTCCTTTCCAACAAGATTCAAAAAGGTCTGGACCTGATCTATGGTACTGATCACCCCCATTTTTGCTTCAAGATAAGGTCCGCCGCTCAATTGTACACCTTTTGCTTCACCGTTTTCCACATTGATTTTTTCGATACCATAGGGAGAGAAGATTTTCCCGCCATTCCGGATAAAATCCCTTACCAGGGCTGCCGCAAAAACATGCGATCCACGCTCCACGATCCGATAGCTGGTTGCCCTGTTAAAATAAAGCGGGATCAGATAGCCCACACCGCCCTGGGTCGGGTCCAGTCCCCACATGCAGAGGGTATAGAGTATCAGGGACTTGATTTTTTCGTTTTCAAAGGTATCCTCCACAAAGTCTTTGGGTGATACCGGGGTGAATGCATCCATTCTTTCGTTCCAGGGTGCATCCTTAAGTCTGATTAACTGGTCAAAAGCAGGCAAAGGCTGCACATAGGTAGAAGGGGCAATAAACTCGTCCATGACTACTTTTGTCCAGGTGTAGAACTCCCGATAAGCATCGGCATCTTTCTTTGAATATTTTTCAAAGGCCTTGCAGGTCCTGTCGAGGTCATTATACAGGCAAAGGGATGTGTTATCGGAAAACGTCATGGCAAACTGGACCTCTGGATAGATGTGTTTCAGCTGATGCGTTTCGAGGTCCAGGTCCTGATATACAGGGGCATAATCCACCATGGGCATGTAAATGGCGTGGGTATTGTGCCTGTAACCGGGCTGGCGGAGTTCTTCCGTTGCCAGGCCTCCGCCAAGCTCATTCCTTCTGTCTACGATCACAACCTTGAGGCCGGCCCTTGCCAGGTAGGCCCCGGCGGTAAGGCCATTGGGGCCGCCGCCGATGATAACGACGTCAAATTCTCTTTTTCCTTTTGGCCTGTTAATAATCGGATAGGTAAAGAAATTCTTCCCCTCTTCCGGTATATTTTCAAATGCCTTTTCAGCGCTTTCCGGCCAATTGTCTGTAAATCGCTTCATTTTTGCTCCTCCTTGCAAGGTCAAGGAAGATCAAAATTTTAACCGCAGGAATATATGTAATATTTTGAGGATTAAAATTTTTTTCTGACGCAGAGATTGACGAAAAAGACAGTTTTCGTTCGGGCACTACTTAGGATGTCTGAAACCGTGAACCGTATACCTTATGCCGTATACCGTTCTTTAATATGCGTGGCCTTCCCACGGCTTTTTAAGATCCAGATCTTCGGCCATTACCTTGTAGACATTGTAACCCTGGGCACAGTTGGCAAAGCCGAATGTGTGCCACGCGGTGCCGGTACAGTAAACTCCCTCGATCCCCGGAATGCGATGACCCGCAAGCTCCGGGATAGGACGGAATTTCCCTGCCTGTGACGGAAAGTTTTCGATGACATGCTGATTGCCGGCAGCGCCGAAGTTTCTTGCAAACCCGGATGTAAAGTGGGGGGTCACGGGCACATAGCCGTTGACAATATCCCAGCTCATATTGGGGGCATACTTGGCGATCTCATTAATCATTTCATCTGCATGTTTCCTTTCTATTTCCTTCCACTCTTCATCCGTGCGGCACCATGCAGGAAGGACAAACTGCTCGTTCTGAAGCCTGAAATTTTTTTCCGGGGCATCCGGAGGGGCCATACACTGATCAAAGTCGCAGTCCAGTCCGGGCTGATGGCCCTGGTACATATACAGGCCGTTGAGCGCCTTTGGCCAGATTTTCGCCCTTCGTTCAGCGCTTTCGTGGATAAAGGCGTTAACGTCACCCGTAGAGGCCTCACCGCCAAAACCAAGTCCCATGCAGTAGGCTGCATCAGGCACCGTCTCCTCGCAGAGAAACCTGGGCCTTTCAGTCAGTGCCCAGCTGTACCACATGATACATGTCCAGTCTTTGGCCAGGGCACCCAACTTTCTGGGAATAATGGGGTCCACCTTCTCAGGCCCGATGAGGTTGTTGATGAGCTGAAAAGGATCGACATTGGTCACCACGTATTTTGCGCCGATTTCTGTCCCATCGGCAAGCCGTATGCCCGTTGCCTTGTTGCCATTAAACAATATCTTGTCGACCTTGCTGTATGTCTTTGCCTCACCGCCATTTTCAGCAATTACCCGGAAGGCCGCATGGGTCAGGGAGTGGGTCCCCCCCACCACATAGCAGGCATAGGGAATCCATGTCATATGAGACAGAAGCGCGGACCATCCCATTGCCTGGTCGTCTGCTGAAAATCCCCATGACTGGCAGCACCGGTGCCCGTACATCTGGATTTTGGGATGCTCAAAAATTGCCGAGAAAATCTGGGCCGTGGTCATCATCATCCAGTGGGGATCAATACCGGCCTCAGGTGTCGCCATACACAGCCTGTCCATGGCATCCATTTCATGAACGGGTTTGGCTGGATTATGGGCCCACTCCATCATGGCGGGAAGCCAGTATTTTGTGGCCTTATCCCAGAGCTTGAGCCATGTCTCCGCGTCTCTTTCCGAGAATTGCGCAAGCAGCGCCGCCGTTTTTTCCTGAGTCGGGTCAACGTCAGGATATGCCGTGTATTGAAGAATACAGGACTGATCATCAAAGACCTGTCCGGTGGGGCTGGTGGTGTAGGCGTATCTTGCACCGTAATCCTCAAATTCCGGAAAGTCCCGGTACAAAGGCCCTTGGTACCATCCGATATGGCCGGCTGAACAGGTGTTGCCCACATATCCCCCGGCAGGCTCTTCAGATGACCAACCGGTTCCAATCTCATGCCTTTCTTCGAAGAGACCCACCTTCATGCCGCCATACTTTGCGAGATACATCGCTGCCACAACGGCCTTTTGACCGCCTCCAACAAAAACCACATCATAATTTTTGTCTGCCATGAAAACCTCCTGGTTGCTTTTGATCTCTTTGTTCCTATTTAGAGCTTTAAAAATGATTTACTATGCTAAATCCGTACCAGGATACCATTTTGTGTAATATCAATATATTAGCTTATGTTTTGTTATTTAATTACCAATAATCGCAGAAAGTACCACCATATTTAGCAGTTTTTTCTGAAGCTACTAAATAAAGTAGCTCCTAATCGGCTGAAGGTAGAATATCACGGCTTTGCAGGCAGTTGTAAGGAGCCCTGATCATTGATGTGATTAAAGATGGCGCCAGGGGCCAGGTCAGAGAGTGATGGTTCTGGCGTAAGAGACGTAAGCGCTACGATAAAAGGCACAAAGGGACAAAGGGACGAGGGACAAAGGGACGAGGGACAAAGGCACAAAGGCACAAAGGGACGAGGGACAAAGGGACAAAGTTGTAAATGTGACCATATGCAACCTGCTGTAACAAAAAAGAGTTCGAATAATACTTGTCCCTGATTTTTCGAAAAGCTATGGTGCTACTCTATTAGAAAAACTCTGTGCCTGTGTGCCTTTGTCACTCTGTACCTGAGGCTGTATTGCAAACAAAAGCCCCTTTCAGGGGTAACTCAAAGCCGGACTCTCCCCGAATAGCGGGATCTTTGACAGGACTCGGATTCTTTACTCCCATTCGCTTACATACATTGTCCCGCATTCGGGACATTGAACGACACAGGTGCGTACAACTTCAAAGGGATTTCTGCCTGCCAATGGCTCAACATACACTGTCTCGACTAAAGGGGAACTGCAACACCCTTTAAATGGCTTAATAAACGGCAGACTTGTGACAAAGTTTTCATACTCGGAAAGGCTTTCTATCTCTACCATGGTTTTACAAACCTCCTCAATCTTTGATGAGATCCCTGGCTGTTCAGCTTTCCTTTAAGACGGTTTCAAAACAATAGGCATCATAGTCAAAACGGGGCAGATACACATCAATTACCGTCCCTTTTCCGGATTCACTGTATACTTTGACGTCCCCTCCGTAACTTTTAACAATTTCATGGACAATATAAAGACCCAACCCGTTGCCTTTACCTTTTTCCTTGGTTGTATAATACGGATCGAAAATTCTATCTATTTCCTCAAGCTCGATTCCATGGCCGGTATCGCTGACAGACAGACAGACGTAGGCTCCCGGATCTATATTTAGACGGACTGAATCAGCCGGATCAATATCGATCTCTGTTAGGGTCACATTCAGTCTGCCTCCTGTCTGTTCCATAGCATGATACCCGTTTGTGCACAGGTTCATGATTATCCGCTGTATCTGGACTGGATCAGCCAATACAGAGCCATTTCCTTTGCAGATATTTACACTGAGTTCAATGGAAGTTGGCAGGGAGGGTCGGAGCAGTCTCAATGTTTCCCTTACCACCAAAGGGACCTGCAAAGGCTTCAGTTCGTGAT
>JAFDJF010000279.1 GCA_019307645.1 Deltaproteobacteria bacterium | reverse complement strand
TAAATGACATACGCCCAGAGAACCGTATACTGGCTGGACTTAACTGCCAGAAGATGCTATATGAAATGATACTTTTGCCCTAGGCAAGATACTACTCATAAAATCAATAAGTTATCCGGAAAATCATAACTGCATTGAACACCTCCGGCGCAGCAGGGCCGAAAGGTCCCCAGGAAGCAACCCAAAGGTGATCAACTGTGGCTCAATGAAGGGGTTTGAAAGTTATGGGTCAAAACATAAATTCCATCTCGCCTGTTGCCTCTTTGGGGAGGGCAGTCACGGGTTGGGTCAACGAGCTCGGTGCCGTGGCTATTTTTTTCTTCAAGGCGTTTTTGACTATCTTCCGGCCCAGGCAGCTGTCCGCGATCATTCAGGGGGTGCTTGGCACGACCGTGGCCCTGTCCATTATCAGGGAATTGGGACCGGTTCTGGCGGCCATCATGATCACCGCCCGGGCAGGATCTTCCATGGTAACAGAGATCGGCATTCAGCGCATCTCCGAGCAGATTGATGCACTGTCTACCATGCGCATAGACCCGATCAGATATCTGATCAGCCCGAGGATTGCCGCTGCAATCATCAGCTTTCCTTTTCTGACAGCAATGTTTGACCTGATCAGCATCATGGGCGGCTATGTCAGCGGCGTCTTGCTGCTGGGTTTAAACTCCGGCACATACTTTAACGGGGTTCGGTCCGGGGTGGAGATGGAAGACATCACCGGCGGCCTGGTCAAGTCCGTGGTCTTTGCGGTACTTGTTTCCACCATTTGCTGTTTTCATGGCTATTTCACCCACATGCGAAAAGACAGTTACGGAGCAAAGGCCGTGGGGCTTTCCACCACGTCGGCTGTTGTGCTTTCATGCGTCGCCATTTTGGTCTCAGATTATGTTGTCACGTCCTTTCTCATGTAGGGGCCAATGGATAGCCCGTTAATCGAATTCCGGAACGTCACCAAACGGTTCGACAACCGGACGATCCTCGATCAAATTAATCTGAAGATTTACGAGGGTCACGTCACGACCATCATTGGAAAAAGCGGCACGGGTAAGAGCGTGCTGCTCAAGCACATTATTGGGCTCCTTACCCCTGATGAAGGCCACATCCTTTTCCGGGGCAGGCCCATTGGTCAGATGGGGAAGAAAGAGTGGGACGAATATACCAGTCAGATCAGTTACATGTTTCAAAATAACGCCCTTTTTGACTCACTGACAGTTTTTGAGAATATCGCCCTGCCGTTGCGGCAAACATTGAACCTGAGCCAGGAGGATATTGAAAATAAGGTAATGGCCAGAATTGAGCAGACGGAGCTTACCGAGGTGGCCTACAATTATCCGTCTGAGCTTTCGGGCGGCATGCAGAAGCGGGTGGCCCTGAGCCGGGCGCTGGTTACTGATCCAAAGATTGTGCTCTTTGACGAACCCACCACCGGCCAGGACCTGATCCGGAGAAATGCCATCCTGAGCATGATTGCCGAATACCAGAGGCAATTCGGGTTTACGGCTGTATTGATAAGTCACGAACTGCCTGACGTCTTTTTTATCTCAAACCGTGTCATTGCCCTTGATCAGGGGAATATTGTTTTTCAGGGTACACCGGAAGAGCTGGATGAATTCGAACACCCGTTCCTGGATGAATTCATCGAGAGTCTGGAGGGTTTCCAGGAACACCTGACGGGGCTGTATTCAAGGCGAAATTTTAAGGTTCGGTATCAGGTGGCGCTGGGACGCAAACACCCCCATGAAACATACGCGGTTGCTATATTTTCCACAGATGAACTGGATCTGGCAGAGCGCAATCTGGGCCACGAGATAACTCAAGAGATAATCAAATCCCTGGGGGAATATATCAACAAACACTTTGGCTCAGCGGGAGGGTTTTCCTCCCGCCTGAGCAGGGATCAGTTTGTGACGGTGCTTCCTTTTTCTGATTTCAGAGAAGCCGAAGGTATTCTAAAGGATTTTGCCGGAGATCTTCAAGAACAAGGGCTTTATGAAATTCAAGCTGAGGCTCACATACCGAAAGACCAGTGTTTTGAGTTCGTTGTTTTGGCCGGCCTGGCCAAGGGAACATATAGTGACGAGATTGATTCCATTATAGAATCAGCAAATTCTCAGCAAAAAATTATCGCACGATTTAACTGCGAAACGCGGAGGTAAGAAAAAACATGAAGAAATATTCCAATGAAACAGCTGTGGGGATTTTTGTGATCATCGGTTTGTTATGTGTGGGATACATGACGGTTAAACTGGGGGATGTCTCTCTTTTCGGTGACGATACCTACTCCCTTTACGCCCGGTTCAACTCTGTTTCAGGCCTCAGAGCAGGCAATACAATAGAAATGCTCGGAATAGAAATCGGACGGGTTGCAGGTCTTGAGATGGACCAGGAAGACCAGGTGGCCGTGGTGGAATTGAAGATCAAGAAAGGCATAAAAATCTTTGATGACGGCATCGCCTCCATTAAAACGGCCGGTCTAATTGGTGACAAATACGTCAGTATCGACGCCGGAGGCCTGGACGAAATCCTCAACCCCGGGGATACGATCACGGATACCGAATCGCCTGTAGATATTGGGGACCTTATCAGCAAATATGCTTTTGGAGATGTTAAAGAGGATTAAGGGTTCGCCCTAAGGAGACGACCATGAAAAAGTTCATCACAGGATTGAATGCAATTATTATTTTATTTTTTTTCACTCTTCCCGTTCATGCAGGACCGGCCCTCGAAACCGTTCAAACGAAGGTCAACGAAATACTTGATGTGTTGCGCGATCCGGCCTTGAAAGCCGAATCCGCCAAGAAAACTAAAGAAGAGAAGGTTCTCTCTATAATAAACGAAATCTTTGATTACACCGAGCTTTCAAAGAGGGCATTGGGTCGGAACTGGAAAAAACTCAATCCTGACCAACGTGAAGAATTTAAGGATCTTTTCAGCAAGCTCCTTGGCAATGTTTACATTGACAGGATTATGGCCTATTCGGACGAAAAGGTGGTCTTTAACAAAGAAACCGCGCTTTCAGAAAAAAAGGTGGAAGTTCAAAGCAAAATCGTTACAGAATCCAAGACAATTCCAATTTTTTACAGGATGATTGTGAAAAACGGCGAATGGAAAGTGTACGATGTCTTGATTGAGGGAATTAGTCTAAACAAGAACTACCGCAGTCAGTTCAAAGAGATTCTTAAGAAACAATCGCCTGAGGATCTGCTGGAAATTCTGCGGAAAAAAGTCGGGTAGACGTAAATACATTATTAACAAATAATAAATTGGAGGAAACTTCTCATGAAACGTCTATTGCTTATCTCCGCCCTTTTATAAATTGGAGGAAACTTCTCATGAAACGTCTATTGCTTATCTCCGCCCTTTTTGCAGTGGTACTTCTTAACACATGGTCAATGGGCTTTTCCCAGGAGTCTGCTTCTTCCGGTTCCCCCATATATGCAGGCACATCGTCACTGGAAAATGAGGGAATAAAGGCCTCTGGTCCAACACAGGAGCAGGTTGCTGAAGCATCATTGGATGATGACGAGGATTTTTTCATGCTGGACGAAGACATCGAGGCAGAGGCGGTTGATGTGGCTGACCCCATCTACTACTTTAATAAGGGCATGTATCACTTTAACGACAAGTTATATTTCTGGCTCCTGAAGCCTGCGGCAAAGGGCTACAAATGGGCGATGCCTGAACCGGCCAGAAGGGGTGTCCGCAATTTTTTCTATAACCTCGGCTTTCCCATTCGCCTTGTGGGCTGCCTGCTTCAGGGAAAGGGAAAAGCAGCTGGAGGTGAATGTGGCAGATTTTTAATGAATACGACAGTGGGCGTGCTTGGCTTTGGAAATCCAGCCAAAAAGTACCCGTCCCTGAACCCGAACAAGGAGGATATGGGGCAGGCCTTTGGCCGGTGGGGGATCGGAAACGGATTTTATGTTGTCTGGCCTGTTTTCGGCCCCTCTACTGCTCGTGATACCGTTGGGATGGTCGGAGATTTTTTTCTGCATCCGGTTTTCTATGTAGAGCCGACAGCGGCGGCAATGGGAATCAGGACGTTCGACACCGTGAACAGCACGTCATTCAGGATCGGAGACTATGAGGCGTTTAAAGACGCAGCCATAGACCCCTATGTTGCCATGCGAAACGGTTACATCCAGGCTCGCAAAAAGCAGGTTGAAGAGTAGAACCCTAACGTCAATGTCATTAATTCAGCAATTTTGATTAAACTTAAGTATCCGGGATTGATAGCATGCGGGAAATATTTTAAACCGCAGAATATCGAATAACGAGCGACGAATGACGAAGTATGGAATCGCTTCGCTCTATTTGTTTTATATAACTGATGAAAACTCCTTCCTTCGTCATTTGGAATTCATGTAATCGTTATTCGATTGTTCAGTTTTCATAAACCATGTTGCATACATTTTGGGTGAATAAACTGAACGTTCTGTTAAGTCAATGCCATTGACCCTTCTAAGGGGTGCACAACCATACGCACAGCCTCTTATGCGGGCAGAGCCATTGTCACTGTGCCCCAGGCATGCGGTCCCATTTCTACCGACAGGGCATATTCCACGTCCACCAAATGCTGATCGCCTTCCTGATACTTTTTAGCCACCTTGCCTGTGCTTGTCAGCGTATCACCCGGAAATACTGTTGCTCCCAGCTTGATATCGATCTTCTTCAGTCTCCCTTCCGGACCGGACCAATCCGTCAGGTACTTGCCAATTAAACCTCCCGTGGAAAGGATGTTCAGGAAGATGTCTTTGACGCCTGCCTTCTGAGCCGCTTCATGATCGTGATGCACCCGCTCAAAGTCGCGCGTTGATATGGCAGTCGCCACAATCGTCGTTCGGGTAATTTCTCGCGTCTGGGACGTGAGTTCGTCCCCTTCATTCACGTCGTTCCAGTGGATTGATTCATAACCCATAATATCTTTCCCCCCTTTATTACTGATTCGCCGGCTTGAACTTAAATACAGTGAAGGGTTGCCTGCATACAAGCTCACCCTTTTGATTGCTGTAGGTGTACTCTGCCGTGATAAAGAACCCCATTCCCATCCGAGTGGTTTTCTCAGGGGAAACAGTTGCCAGCTTGATCTTGTAGCTGAGCCTGTCCCCCAAACGCATGGGGGTAAAGTACTCCTGGGAAGTCGTGGTTGCTACGACTCCGAAGTAGCCGGCTTCGGTGGCTGTGACAACGGCTCTCGCCAGGGGATGCGGCGGGCGATCGTCTTTTGGCCAAAGCCGGGGGACGCAATAAGCCTGCGCCATCTGCGGCGGAGGGATGATCTCCCCGTACTCCGTGGTCCTGGCATACTCCTCATCAGTGTAAAGCGGGTTGCCGTCCTCCATGGCTTCACACCAGTGCCGGATCATTGCCTTGTTCACCTCATCATTGGCTTCATAAGGCCCATCCTCCTCTCCAACAATCGCTTGAAGATCTTCATACACACCCATTTTAGTCCTCCTTAGGGTTCGCGCAAAAATGTAAATTTATTTTTACGTGAGCCCTTAATACCGAATAATCAAATTTATGATAACCTCTTCCAGGAGGCTATCCGGCTTTTTTAAATTTCGGCAGCGTCACCTCTTCTGTTATTTTGTCAAAAGTAACTTCCACCGGCATGCCGATCTCTATTTCATCCGGTTTTACATCAACCAGGTTGCTGACGATTCTCATCCCCTCTTCCAGTTCCACCAAAACAACCGAGTAAGGCGCCTTGAAGGCCGGATGCGGGGATTCATTATACGTCACCCATGAATATACAGCCCCTTTTCCGGAAACCTCTGCCCACTCTTTTTCAACAGAATGGCATTTCGGGCACATGGGCTGCGGGAACTGGCGCCACTTGCCGCAGTCACCGCATTTCTGCAAAACCAGCTTCCCCTGGTCCGCCCCTTCCCAGAAACCTTGAAAATCAAGATATTTTCTTGGAACCGGTATGGCTTCATCCTTATTATATTCCACGCTCATCTTCTACCTCCTTAATATGAGGCCGCTTGCCGGCCCGCATGCCCCTGTCGCAACGAGTACCAGTTCGGCATCCTTTACCTGTGCTGTGGACGTGCCCCTGAGCTGCCGCACTGCTTCAGCGATATGATTCATACCATGGATATTGCCCTCTCCGATCGATCCGCCCGATGTATTAATGGGAAGTTCCCCCTCAACCCTGATCCGATCACCGCCTTCTATGAATTTTATCCCTTCACCCCGCTCACAAATGCCCAACTCTTCAAGCTGCATGGGAACAAGAGGCGTAAATTCATCTTCAATCTGTAATACATCAATATCCTTCATGCTCACACCGGCCTGCTCAAGCAGTCTCCGGCCCACATTGCCGATTGCAGGAATATCCGTTGTGGATGAACGGTAATAGCTTGTCTTAAACTGTGTGCCCGCAACGATGCTTTGTGCACCCGTTACAATATACACGGGCTTCTGCTTGAGGTGTTTTGCACTTTCCGCCGATGTAACAATCAGGGCAATGGCTCCGTCAATTGCAGGGGAGCAGTCCAGCTCACGGAAAGGATCTACCGTTGTCTTTGACGCCAGATAATCTTTGTATGTCACAGGATCTTCATAAAACATGCTGTTGGGATTCTTTGCCCCGTTTTCCCTCAGCACCTCGCTTACCCAGCCAAAGGCATCCCTGTTTATGTTATATTCATGCATGTACCTGCGCACTGTCATCCCGATCCTGCCACTGTCCGAAACAAGCCCGTACGGATTGTAAAAATCCTGTTCAACAGATTCCCATGGCCTGATCTCTCCCCAGGTCTTTTTTGTCCGGCGAAGGGATGCGTCATTAACACTTCTTACAACCACCACGTTATTGGCCACCCCGGATGCAACCGCCATGGCCGCACGCTCAACGATTGAGCAGGCCGCACCCCCATCCCAGCGGACATCACCGTGAAACGTCAGGTTGCCTATGCCCATGGACCTTGCAATGATCACCTCGTCAAAACACTCTTCACCATACTCAACAAAACCATCGATGCTGTCAGGGGTAAGCCCTGCATCATCAAGGGCCGACCGGATGGCCAGGCATGCCATCTCTATCTCCGTGATTCCGGAATCCTTTGAGAACTTATGGACACCCATGCCCACTACAGCTGCCTTGTCTTTTAATTTCTCCATATTCATATCCTCGCTCAGTCTTCCCTTTTTCTAAATTGAACCAGGGTTAATTCATCGTCTATATCCATAAATACAGCCTCAACCGGCATCCCTGTGGTGATATCAGCCGGGTCCATTTCAACAATATTGCTGACGATCCTTATCCCGTCATCAAGCTCAACCACTGCAACCGCATAGGGGCATTTTATCCCCGGATAGGATGACCGAGGAGAGGTAAACGTCACCCAGCTGTGCACAACACCCGTGGTCGCGGCAGGCGTCCACCCCATTTGCGTGGACATGCATTGCGGGCACATGGGCCTTGGCGGATGGGTTCGGCGTCCGCAGTTCTTACACCGCTGAACCGAAAGCACATGGTTTTTCAAACTTTCCCAATATCCGCGGTTCGTCTCATCCACATAGGGATGGATAAGCGGTATGCCTGGAACATATTCAAATGTCATTTTCTACCTCCTAAATATGACGGCACCAGTGGGAACGCCCAGACCGGCCGTGCTCATGGATAATTCAACATCTTTCACCTGGTTGGCGGATGTCCCCCTGATCTGACGCACCGCCTCTGCAATGAGATTCATGCCGTGGATATAACCTTCCGACATCAAGCTCCCGGAAGTATTCAGCGGCAGTTCTCCATCAACACCGATACGCTCGGCACCCCAGCAGAAATCCGCCCCTTCGCCTTCACCAACAAATCCGTATTCTTCAAGCTGCGCCGGCAACAGAATACTGAATGCATCATAAAGCTGACACACATCAATATCCTTCGGCTCTACGCCTGAAACGCGCCACAACTCCTGGCCCGCATACCACACTTCGGGAAGTCTCTCTATTCTGGGCCTGTAAAAGCTTATCATGCTCTCGCCGTCCGTTGCAGTACCCTGGGTGGCCGCCAGAATA
>JAFDJF010000278.1 GCA_019307645.1 Deltaproteobacteria bacterium | reverse complement strand
ACGTCTTCAGGCATATTGATGAAGCCCTCCTGGCTGGCTATGCCCACGTTCGTGACCATGCTCTTTCCGTTCAGAACAACTTTTCGGTCAAATTTGACTGCCAGGTCAATAACCTGCTGGATTCGTGAGATATTGGACGCAAAGCTGGCCACAATAATTCTGCCCCGGCAGGCGTGAAAGAGGTCTTCCAGTGTTTTTCGCACGGCACTCTCACTGAGTGTAAAGCCTTCCTTTTCTGCATTCGTCGAGTCCGAGAAAAGGGCAAGAACTCCTTTTCCTCCAAAATGGGCAAAACGGATCAGGTCTGTAAACTGGGCATCCACCGGTGTCTGATCGATTCTGAAGTCTCCGGAATGAATAAGCATCCCCTCAGGCGTGTCAATGGCGAGGCCAACTCCGTCGACAATGCTGTGGTTCACACTGATGTACTCTATTTCAAAGGGTCCGAACCGGGACCTATCCCCTGCCTTTATCCTCCGAAGGTCAGCCTCGTCAGATAGCTGGTGCTCCTTTAGTTTTTCATTTAAAAGCGCCAGGGTAAAGCCTGTCCCGAAAACAGGAACGGAAAACTCTCTAAGGAAAAAAGGGATTGCACCGATGTGGTCTTCATGACCGTGGGTCAGGATAACTGCCTTGACCCTGTCTCTGTTTTCTCTAAGATATTGGAAATCCGGAATCACCAGATCAATGCCCGGCATATAGTCTTCCGGAAACATAAGACCCGCGTCTATCACCAGGATGTCCTGGTCATATTCGATGGCCATCATATTGAGTCCGATTTCTCCCAGGCCCCCCAGTGGTATAATTTTTAACATTTTGTCCTTTGATAGCTCGATACTGTTCGCAAGTGTTATGGATGACGAAGTTGTTTCACTAGAATAAACAACAGCTTAACCGTTTCATTGCGATACGTCAATAGAGAATGCATTTTTTTGTGGGATTCAGGGTTGCAGGTCCGGTGATTCACCTTGATTTTGTCGTTTTTGGCATGTTAAATTGACAAAATATTTTTACGCGAGCCCTTAAACAACAGCAGAGGAGCGAAAAAAGATGGCAGGTATAAATAAGGTGATACTGGTTGGACGTCTGGGGCGAGACCCTGAAGTCAGATACACGCCCAGCGGCGTAACGGTGGCCAACTTTAGCATTGCCACATCAGAGGAATGGAAAGACAAGGACACAGGCGAAAAACAGGAACGCACCGAATGGCACAAGATAGTGGCCTGGCGACGCCTTGGTGAGATCTGTGGGGAGTATCTTCGCAAGGGAAAACAGGTCTATATTGAAGGAAAATTGCAGACGAAGTCATGGGAGGACCGTGACGGAAACAAACGGTACACAACTGAGATTGTTGCTTCGAACATGCAGATGCTGGATTCTACAAACAGGGAGGTGAGGTCGGAACCGGCTGAGCCGGGGTTTCCCGTTGAAGAGCCAATTACTGTCCCGGAGGATGATATCCCGTTTTAACGCTTCTTGTATTTCACCACTAAGGGCTCTCGGGGATAGCTTCAGCCGATATGCAGAAAATATGGGCGTAACAGGCTTTTTAGGAGGGATCAGGCGTCATCCTCAGAGCCGTTGTCCTTTTCTTCAGGAGTCGCCAGTTTTTCCGGCTTGTCGTGGGTCGCTTTCTTAAAGTTCCTGATTCCTTTACCTATTCCGCTTCCTATTTCCGGCAGCTTTCCTGCCCCGAATATTATCAGGATAATGATCAATATAATGATCAGTTCCGGCATGCCTATGCCAAACATCGCCCTACCTCCTCCATAAATCGGATTCTTTTATCAATCGCCTGAATTCGTTTGAATTCCTGAACTTTTTGATGGCCTTGTGGTACTCGATCCAGGCGGACCATAGTTTCATCCATTCCTTATTGTGCCAGAAGATTTCGGAGCTTTTGTTTTCGTTAGACATTCCCAGGAAATCGTTATATTCAGCGCGGCAGCATTCGCACAGGTTTAGATTTGAATAAGATGAGGCTGGCGGACAGGAGGAATCGGGCGCATCCAAATGTGAACCACACATGGCACAACTCAGCTGGCACGAAGAACACTGAACAAGCCTCTGAACAGTCGCTGCCTTCTGGCGGTGAGTCTCTTCGTGCTCTTTCCGCTTTTTGTCTCTTAGCCTGTCAGTGATACTGAAGACTTTGTCCATGGTATTTCTACTGTTTGTAAAGGCTTATTACGGTTGAATAAGGAAATCATTCCTACCCCATAACCTCCTTGGCCGTTTTTCCCAACGTCGCCAGATTCAGGGCCACGGCGATTCCTGCCGCCTGAAGGGCCTTGATCTTGTCTTCCGCTTTACCCTGACCACCTGAGATGATCGCACCGGCATGGCCCATACGCTTCCCCGGGGGTGCTGTCTGGCCTGCAATAAAGGCAATGACCGGTTTGTTGAAGTTATTCTGGATGTATTCAGCAGCTTCTTCTTCTGCGGTGCCGCCGATTTCACCAATAAGGACCACGCCTTTTGTTTCAGGATCTTCATTAAATCTCTTCAGGTGATCGATAAACGTGGTCCCGACAATGGGATCCCCACCGATACCGATACAGGTGGACTGGCCAAAACCTGCCTCGGTCAACTGATATACCACCTCATACGTCAGGGTCCCGCTTCTGGAAATTACGCCTATTTCTCCCTGCCGGTGTATGGGGGCCGGCATAATTCCTACCTTGGTTTTCCCCGGAGAGATAATACCGGGACAATTCGGGCCAATGAGGACCACATCCTTATCTTTAATATAATTACCCACCTTGACCATATCAAGTATGGGGATCCCTTCTGTAATACAGACGATGACTTTAATGCCTGCCGCGGCAGACTCCGCGATTGCATCTGCGGCAAATGGAGGCGGCACGAAGATACAGGCGACATTGGCGCCTTCTTTTTCGACGGCATCTCTGACGGTATTAAAGACCGGTACGCCATTAACACCCTGGCCGCCTTTTCCCGGAGTCACTCCGGCGGCCACCACTGTTTTATAGTCAAGCATCTGCTCTGTGTGAAACCGGCCTTCATTTCCGGTTATTCCCTGTACTACTATTCTGCTGTTCTCGTCTACTAGTATGCTCATGATAACTCCGTTCTTTACGCGAGCCCTTAGACTTGCTTTGCGATCAGCTCCGCCGCTTCGGCAAGATTCTTAGCTACCAGAAATTTCAGATCAGAGTTCTGAAGGATCTCTCTGCCTTCCTCAACTTTGGTTCCTTCCAGTCTGACGATCAATGGGACTCGCATGTTTTTTTCCTTCGCCGCAGCAAGAACGCCTCTTGCCAGGACATCACACCTGAGTATCCCCCCAAAGATGTTGATGAGGATCGCCTTTACACGTCTGTCTTGAAGAATGATTTCAAAACCTTTGGAAATCATCTCTTCATTGGCTCCTCCGCCGACATCCAGAAAATTGGCAGGCTCTGCCCCTGCTGCCTTGATGACGTCCATGGTTGCCATCGCAAGGCCTGCACCATTCACCATGGCGCCGACATTGCCGTCCAGACGGATATAGTTAAGATCATATTTCTCTGCCTGCAATTCCAACGGATCCTTTTCCCTGGGATCATCCAGTTCAGCCAGTGCTTTTTGCCTGAAAATGGCATTATCATCGATGGTCATCTTGGCATCCAACGCAAGAACCTGGCCATCTTTTGTTGTTGCAAGGGGATTAATCTCCACAAGAGAGCAATCATTGGCCAGAAAAACCTTATAAACATTGGCCATAATGGACATTATTCCCTTTCTGGCCCCTGGCTGCGGAATAGGATCCAGTTTATAGATCAGGTTTCCTGCCTGGCTTGGCAGCCACCCTGTTATAGGGCTTACATGTTCCTTCAAAATAAGGTCCGGTGAATTTGCCGCGACCTCTTCGATTTCCATGCCCCCTGCCTGGGAGAAGATCATGGTTGGCATCCTTGTTGCCCTGTCAACCACCATGCCCAGATAAAATTCCCGGTCAATATCCACTCCCTTTTCAATCAGCACCTGGCTTACCTTGACTCCTTCGGCGCCTGTTTGTTTGGTTATCAACGGGTTACGGAGTATAGACTCACATGCAACGACCACATCATAAGCGCTCTGCACAACCTTTACGCCGCCGCCTTTGCCCCTGCCCCCTGCATGGATCTGGGCCTTAACCACCCAGGGGGGGCCATTTATGATTTGAGCTGCCTTTTTGGCCTGATCCGCGGCTGTCACAAGTTGACCTTCGGGAGTCGGGATCCCTGCCTTCCTGAAAATTTCCTTAGCCTGAAATTCATGTAGTTTCATATTGTAACCGCTCCAATCTTATATACTTAGTGTCTGAACGAAAACTAGGATTTTTCGTCAAGATCAAGGAAGATAAAAATTTTAACCGCAGGAATACATGAAGTATTTTGAGGATTAAAATTTTTGTCTGACGCAGATATTGGCGAAAAAGACAGTTTTCGTTCGGGCACTACTTATCCTTCCCGATCCGAATAAGCTGCCGGGAAATTTTCGCCATAATCATAACATGACGGGCGAAATTTATGGTCGTATTTATTACTCTTGACCCAGATTGTCAAGCAGGATGTGTCTCTTGAAATGTTTTCCGGCGAGTGCTCTTGCCATACAGGGGGAGATCTCATTTTTGGATGGACACTGTCTATAGCCTCCATTAAAATGTACTAATTGAGGTAAAGAGTGATTAGTGCTGTGCTTAAAAGAAAGGAAATGCGCATGCTTCTGGAATCTGTCCC
>JAFDJF010000277.1 GCA_019307645.1 Deltaproteobacteria bacterium | reverse complement strand
ACATGTTTTTGAAAAGATAACGTGAATTTTAAGGTAATTGATGATATGTTGATTTCCAAGAATCCGTTTTTTGTTGTAATTGACAAAGTGATATGTTAGAATGCTATCATAATTCCAAAAAATCCATATTAAACTCCTTAAGAAGATTGATATGGGTTATAATCGTTAATATATTTAAAAGAATTAATACTGGAGGATTGCCCTTATCTGCTCAGGAAATCCGTCATGCACTTGATGCATAAATCCGGTTAGTAATTCACACATATTGAAAGGAGGGCTTTCATGAGAATCTTCATTTCATTTTTTATTTTATGTTTATCTCTTATGGTATCTTGCATTACAACGTCCGATCAGGCCGAATCTCTGAGTGCGGATTTCTATGTTGCGACTAATGGCAACGACGATTGGTCCGGTAAATTGGCGAACCCGAATGCGAGAGGGACAGATGGTCCTTTTGTTTCGTTGGCCAGGGCACGCGACGCAGTACGGGAATTGAAAAAGGGCAGTGTAAACAAGGATATTGTGGTACTGATTCGAGACGGGAGATATTACCTGAACGAAACAGTCGTTTTTAGATTGAAGGATTCCGCAGAAGATGGGAATAGGATCACTTATGCTGCCTATCCCGGAGAGGAGCCAATCTTCAGTTCAGGTGTAAAGATCGAAGGATGGAAAGAGTTGGGACAGAGGCCTGAAGCTTTGCACGAGAAGGCAAGAGCGAGGGTATGGGTGGCTGACGTTCCGACCAACCTAGGACATTTCCGCACTTTATATGACGGTGATAAGCGTTTACTCCGGGCACGCTCTCATCCCTTTGCTGTGGGACGTGGGAGAGTAGAGTCTGTTGAGGATCCTTACTCAACTCTCCAGATATCACCAGGAACAATCAAGAACTGGGCGAATTTGGAGGACGTAGAACTTCTGATTAGGACCTATGGATTCACCATGAATATTCTTTCCTTGGAATCTGTTGATGAGGAGAAAGGTTTAGCAAAAACTTCTATAGTACCCTATGGTTCTCTGACTGAGTGGCGGAGGTCACCGTCTCCGCAGGCAACAACAACCGATGGAACCAGTAGAGTGTTATCAGTAACGTCTGAAAGACTGTGGGGTGTGAAGGAGGGACAGCGAGCGGTCTGGGTGGAAAACGTACTTGAAGCGCTGGATAGTCCTGGTGAATGGGTGTTGAACACTCAAGAAAGGAAACTCTACCTCTGGCCCATCGGTGATAAGCCGGGTGACAATATTTTTGCGCCGTCTCTAAAAGAGCTAATTCGTGTGGAAGGCAATATTGATTTTGACGGTCCCACTGATAAACCCGTGCGAGGTATCGTTTTCAGGGGTTTGACATTCACGCAGGCAGATCGCGGAGTTGTGAAGAGGGGTGACATGTCGATCCAGCACGACTGGGAAATGATAGATAAAGGCGACGCGCTCCTTCGTCTGCGGGGAGCGGAAGACTGTTCAGTGGAGGAGTGTAAATTCTTCAACAGTGGCGGATCTGCGATACGTTTGGATCTATACTGTCAGAAGAACCGGGTTCTTAGAAATGAGATCAATCACCTTGGCGGTGCTGGTATTCTTTTGATTGGATACGGTCCAGGCACCAAGGATGTTAACAAGCAGAATGAAGTGGTGAATAACCACATTCATCATAATGGTGAGATCTACTGGCACTCTCATGGGATCGTTATGTGGCAGAGCGGAGAGAATCGGATTGCGAATAACTATATTCACCACATGCCCCGCAAGGGAATCTGCCTGGCTGGTGTTCGACCGCAGTTCTTCAATCCTGATATGTTTGCAGAAGGGTCTTTTTACCCATTCAGGGAAAATTCTCCGTCCATTCGCTGGCATGAGATTAACAATGCGGAAGCTGTGAAAGAACGCGGTAGAAGCATGCCCTGGCAAAGACGCGATGTAACAGATTGGCCCGAGATAACTCCCTATCTTCACACTCGAGACAACGTGGTGGAATACAACGAATTGTACCGCGTGGCAGATAAGGGATCAGATGGTGCTGCACTCAACATCTCAGGTGCAGGCGAAGGGAACATCGTCAGGCGGAACTATATCCATCATATATACAATGGAGAGATACATGGGGCCATTCGCACCGATGATTACCAGAAGAAGACGCTCATTGAAGAGAATGTGATCTACAAGACCGCTATGTTCGGTCTTTGCTGCAGGCATGAGAATTTCTGGGTAAATAATGTGATTGTCGATGCTGCTCCGAATCGAGGTGCTTGGATTGGTGAACGACCTTTTGACGGTTCAAGGTTTGTAGGAAATATATTCTTTCATTCAGGTGAACATCAGAATTTCTTCAGTTCCCTATGGAGAGATTATGATGTTTATGAGCATCTTTGCAGTATGAAAGGTGGTGAAATTGACCGGAACATCTACTATAATCTTCAGTCGTCTGATAGTTCGGAAGTAGAGAGTTTTCGCAAGTTCGGATTTGGAAAGAACAGTCTTTATGCGGATCCTCTTTTTGTCGATTTGGAGAATGGTGATTTTCGTTTGAAGCCAGATTCGCCGGCGCTCAAGATGGGTATAAAGTCTATTGATGTGAGTGAAATGGGTCTGACGGATGACTTCCCAAAGCGATTCAGGTAGTTTTCTGACGATATGTCGGTTGTAAATAGTATATCGCTCTGAAAACCGGTGTGTCCCCAGCTTTTGTGATGGCGCAGCCGAAACGAAAGTCCCGATTTTCGGGATTTGATCGGAGCGAAGCGGAGACCCCGTCTTACGGGGTTCTGGGAGGCGCCACAACTAAAAAAGGTCCGACTTTGCCGGACCTTTTTTAGTAAATTCCAAATTCTAAATCACAAATTCCAAAAATATCATATGTTCAACTTTATTGAATCGATTGTAAAAAAATAAGACCTGGAATTTGGAATTTGGATCTTGGAATTTATTAAAGTGGTGGCATATAGGATAATATGAATCATCTCAAGGGTGAATCTGTGGAGGTTCGTTAAAATGACTATAACACGCCGTAAATTTTTACAATCCGGCGGTCTGGGCGGATCTTTATTGTTACTCAATTGCGCTCGGGGCAGTGGTAAAAAGACTGGTACAAGCGGTGCCTCCTTTATGCAACAGTGGCGCCAGCCACCGCGCGAGAGTTCGCAGGCGGCATTCTGGTTCTGGAATGATGATTTATCTGAAGCCGAGCTGAGCAGGCAAATGCAGGACTTTGTTGATCATGGTGTATATGGCTTTGTGATCCATCCGCGGGTGGGATTGCCGCGCAATATCGGTTGGATGAGCGATCGTATGATCCACTTTATGCGCTATGCCATCGAGGAAGCAAAGAAAATGGATATGTGGGTTGTCCTTTATGACGAAGGCATGTACCCCAGTGGTGCCTCCAGTGGACAGGTTGTGGCAGAGAATCCTGCTTACCGACCGCATGGTCTGTTTGCAATCAATCTGGATGAAGTGAAACTGGGGCAGGAGAAGCACGGCTTCATGATTGGCAGTGACGGCAAACCTGTTCTCAGTGATGATCAGAAGTTGATTGGGATTTTCAGAAGCAGGCGTAACGGACATCGCATCGCTATCATAGACCGGGTAATACGGGATGAATACTCGAGAATCCGTGGACTGCACTTCACAAATCCCAATGCTACCCGGCGAACGGATAAAAAAGAGGTGGCAGAGGATTTACCTCCGCTTGCGGATATTCTCAACCCGGAGTCTGTTCAGTGTTTTATCCGGTTAGTCTATCAACGTTTTTACGATGAGTTTGGAGAATATTTCGGAAACACAGTCAAAGCGATTTTTACAGATGAGCCGGATTTCTTTGGCAAAAGGCAGGAACCGGGCTCCAGACCGGGTAACGCCGGCATCCTGAATTATGTGTCTGAGCGTCTCGGCGAAGATTTTACATCAAAGCTTCCTGCGTTATGGTACGATGATGAGCCTGATGCGGAAAAATATCGCAAAATGTATGAACGTCTCCTGGAGGCAAGATTGGAGGAGACCTATTACCGGCCGATCTCGAAATGGTGCATTGATCATAATATTGCGCTGGTGGGACATCCGGCGGATCCGGATGATATAGGACATCTGCGCCATTTTCAGATTCCCGGGCAGGATATTGTATGGCGCTATATCGAACCCGGAAAACCAAGTGCTCTGGAAGGTGCGCAATCCACCCAGGGTAAGTGTGCCTCATCGGCGATGATTCATCTGAAAAGACGCCATAATTCAAACGAGTACTGTGGTGCATATGGTCATATTTTCACATTCAGGGAGATGAAGTGGCTATCAAACTGGCTGCTTGTTCGGGGATGTAATATGCTCATTCCACACGCTTTTTACTATTCTATTCGAGGGCCCCGGATCGATGAACGGCCACCGGATGTGGGTCCGAATAATTCCTGGTGGGATGAATACAAACCGTTTGCAGATGCCACTAGCAGGTTGAGCTGGCTCAATACAGACAGCACGCACATCTGCGAACTCGCTATTCTGGGACTCAACGATCATCTGTCCTGGCGGGCCGCCAAAGTCTGCTTCGAACACCAAATCGACTTTAACTATCTTGAGGCGAGACATCTATGGGAGGATGCTGAGGTAACAAACTCTGGAATCCATATCGCCGGTATGCACTACAAAAAGCTCTCATAGTTGAAATGGAAGTGCCTGAACAGGCGAGACCGGCCCTGCAAACATTGGAACAGGCAGGGCTAATCATCCGGTGGCAGGAAGGTCAGGACGAAAGCGATTTACTTAAAGCTGTCAGAAATCTTGTAACCATGGATGTCGAGATTTCACCTCTTCATAAAAGCGTGCGTATTCGGCATGTCAAAAAAGCCGGACTTGATTGTTATCTCTGTTTCAATGAAGGAGAAGAGGATATCACTGCAAAAGTCCATTTTGCTGCAGTGGGTGACTATCATCTGCTGGATATTGTATCTGAAGAGAGTAAACGAATAGAAAAAGATACCCCGTTAAGTTTGCCGGCTCATCACATGCAGGTTGTCGTTGTAGGCGACCCGGCATTACTAAAATCATGAACCCCATCGGCATTTTCAGCCGGTCCTGAAATCATCGGCAAAACCAGCACCATATCTTATAGGTACAACTCATACACCTTTCGACATAACTAAGGACCCTTTCTATGAAGAATACACAATCTACGATTTAAACGATGATACAGAATATTTGAAGGGTTGGAATGCCGGTGTGGTTACCTATGCAAATAAAGTCCCAGAGCCTGTGAAGTTCCACGCAAACGGCAAAGTAGACGAGGCATATGGACCTTTTGATTGGTAGCAGGATCGTAATGTACACATTCGTGGCCTTGTA
>JAFDJF010000276.1 GCA_019307645.1 Deltaproteobacteria bacterium | reverse complement strand
CGAAAGACGCAGTAATAGTGGACTATTTCAAGGTTTTTGCTCTTAAAAAACTGCCAAAAATGACCTGAAGATGAGATGCCAAAATGTGAAGTTATTTTTGCGCGAGCCCTAAGGGAGCAAAAAATGAGAGTAGCATCAACAGGACTGGGAGAAACAGAGCTTATCGCAGACGTCACCAGTATGGCACCGGAAGGTGACCTTCTGGGACTTTATGCAATGGCCACATCGCCCGCGGAGTGGCTTCTGGAAACCTACCTGGAGCCCAAAGACATATGGCCGGTAGTGGTAGGGTTTCTTCGTCCCTCCATATTGTGGGCCATTGTATTGTGTTTTCTTTTTCCCTGGAGAAAGGGCAGGGAACCGGAAAAGCTATAATGGAGCAATCAGCCTTTAGCTATTAGGCATTAGCTCATTGTTATTTTAAATTTTTTTCTAAAGACTAAATGCTAAAAGCTAACAGCTTCCATCCATAAACGTTATTTATGGATGGACACAGCTAACTTCCAAGGAGGTAAAAGATGAGATTAAAAGACAAGGTTGCAATCATTACGGGTGGGGGTCAGGGACTGGGAAGAGAATATGCCCTGGCGTTTTGCAAGGAAGGGGCCAAGGTGGTCATTGCTGAAATCAACCTGGAAAATGCGCAGAAAGTAGAAAAAGAACTGACGGACATGGGCGGTGAGGCCCTGGCCATCAAGGTTGATGTGTCCAGTGAAGAAGACACGCAAATGATGGCTGAAAAGACCCTTGAGAAGTTCGGCAAGATAGATATCCTGATTAACAATGCATCCATATACTACGGATTAGAGAACAAACCCCTTGAATTCATTACATCGGATGAATGGGATCGCAGTTTTGGGGTAAATGTCAAAGGAACATGGTTGTGCATAAAAGCGGTATTGGCACACATGAAGGAGGCAGGAAAGGGGAAAATCATCAATGTGTCTTCAGGCACCTGCCTGATGGGTCTTCCCATGCTCCTTCACTATGCCACAAGCAAGGCGGCGATTCTTGGCTTAACGAGGTGTGTGGCCAGGGAGATCGGTCCAAACGGCATCAATGTGAATGTCATAACCCCCGGTTTTGTCACCACAGAGGCAAGCAAAAGCCTGAAGAATATGCCTCCGGGGGCATTTGAGATGATTGCTCAGCAAACATCATTGGGCAGGAATCAAGAACCTGAAGACATGGTTGGAACCGTTCTTTTCCTCGCATCCGCGGACTCTGATTTCATTACGGGTCAAAACATTGTCTGCGACGGAGGCTGGGTGTTTTACTGATACCGCATTTATACTGTTCCGGCTTTATTCGGGAGGGGATCGCTCCCCTCCCAACAACCGCTTTGAGACGCGTTTCTGGTTTCCGATTGTGCCTGAAACGTTTATCTTCTTCTATAATGAAGCTTCACGCATTCTCACCCCAATTTTTCAATCCCTGCATCAATTGGCCCTAACCCATGAAAAAGGCGGCTATGAATCAAAGTTCAGAAACTTCCATCCCTCAAAAGGTAGGCTCGGTATTGGTTGTGGGGGGAGGAATCGGTGGCATTCAGGCATCCCTTGATCTGGCGGAGTCGGGTTACTATGTCTACCTGGTGGAAGAATCCCCCGGCATCGGAGGGGTCATGCCGCAATTGGATAAGACCTTCCCCACCAATGATTGCTCCATGTGCATTCTGTCTCCCAAGCTGGTTGAATGCGGCAGACATCACAATATCGAGGTAATTACCAATTCAAGCGTAAACGAGATAACAGGGGCTCCGGGCAATTTCCAGGTTACAATCCAGGAGGAACCAAGATATGTGAACGAGACAAGATGTGTCGGCTGTGGTGTGTGTGCCCAAAAATGCCCGGTTAAAGTCCGAGATGATTTTGATGAAGGCCTGGGCCAAAGAAAGGCGATTTATGTAAAATATCCTCAGGCCGTCCCCCTTGTCTACACCATAGATAAAGAACATTGCATTTATTTCAAAAAAGGAAAATGCCGCGCATGTGAAAAGTTTTGTGAAAGTAAGGCCATCGATTTTGATCAAAAGCAAAAAACATTTACCATCCATGTGGGTGCCGTCATCCTTTCGCCCGGATTTGACGAATTCAGCGTTGAATCCGGTCGGCTCTCTCTATTTGGTTACACCGACATTATCGCTCAATACGGATATGAAAAATATGAAAATGTTGTCACCAGCATTCAGTTTGAAAGAATTCTATCCGCTTCAGGACCCTATGAGGGACACCTGCAACGGCCCTCGGACGGAAAACCACCCAAAAAAATTGCCTGGATACAATGTGTCGGCTCTCGTGATGTGACATGCAACAGTGGCTATTGCTCGTCTGTGTGCTGCATGTATGCCATTAAAGAGGCGGTCATAGCCCAAGAACATAGCCCTTCCCCGCTGGATACGACTATCTTCTATATGGACATGAGAACTTTTGGCAAAGACTTTGACAAATACTATGAAAAAGCCAAACAAGACGGTGTTCAATTTATTCGCTCCAAGATATACGGTATAGAAGAGGCAGACGGAACAGGATGTCTATCCGTAAGATACGCCGATGAAACAGGAACCCTCCACCAAGATGAATTTGACCTGGTGGTGCTTTCTGTAGGGATAAAACCAAGACCCACGGCTGTTGAACTGGCCAAAAGGATTGGAATCGATCTTAACCCCTATGGTTTTTGTCAGACAGAAACTTTTTTACCAATGCAAACCTCCAAAGAAGGCATCTACGTTTGTGGGGCGTTTCAAGGGCCAAAAGACATTCCCGAAACCGTCATGCAGGCAAGCGGCGCGGCAGCCGGCGCCCAGGCCTTACTTCATTCTGTTAAGGGAACCCTGGTCAAAGAAAAGGTGTTCCCTCCGGAAAGAGACATATCTGGAGACCCTGCTCGTATCGGGGTGTTTGTCTGTCACTGCGGCATTAATATTGCGGGCGTCGTGGATGTTTCGGCAGTCAAAGAATATGCGGCGTCTTTGCCCAATGTTGTCTGTGTTGATGAGAACCTGTACAGCTGCTCACAGGACACTCAGGAAAACATGAAAAAGAAGATTTCTGAGTTTGATATTAATCGCGTGGTGGTGGCCGCCTGCACGCCGAGAACCCACGAACCGTTATTTCAGGAAACCATCCAGGAGTCCGGTTTGAATAAGTACCTGTTTGAAATGGCCAATATCCGAAACCACTGCAGCTGGGTCCACCAGGACCTGCCCGCGGAGGCAACGCAAAAGGCAAAAGACTCGGTACGGATGGCTGTGGCCAAGATTGGTCTGGCCGAACCGTTAAAGACCATCTCATTGGACGCCACCCCGTCTGCTTTGGTGATCGGCGGTGGTATTTCCGGGATGGTCAGCGCCCTCAACCTGGCAGACCAGGGCTATGAAGTTCATCTGGTGGAAAAAGCCATGGCCCTTGGGGGACTTGCCCGCAAGATCCAGTATACGCTGGAGGGGATGGATGTCCAGGCATACTTGAAAGAATTGATCGAAAAGGTAACCCTGCACCTGCTAATCCAGGTGAATACCAAGGCTTTGATTGTTGAAACTTCCGGATTTGTGGGCAACTACATCACAAAGATACAAGTTGGACCTAAAAGGAAATCAAAGAAATTGAACACGGGGTGGTGGTTGTTGCCACGGGCGGTGAAGAGTTGAAGACCAGGGAATATCTTTACAAAAAAAACCGGCGGGTTCTTTCCTTATCGGATCTGGAAAAAGAGATCAGTAAACAAAGCAGGAAAATCAAAGATTGTCACCACCTGGTGATGATCCAGTGTGTGGGCTCAAGGGATGAGGAACACCCTTACTGCAGCAGGGTGTGCTGCAGTCAATCCATCAAAAGCGCGCTGTTGTTAAAAGACATAAAACCGGATATGAATATCTACATCCTCTATCGAGACATCAGGACTTATGGTTTTAAGGAGGACTTCTACCGGGAAGCAAGGGAAAAGGGTGTCATCTTTATTCGCTACGAACCCGACGCCAAGCCGCAAGTCACACCGGTGAAAGAAGGGGGCAAGGATTTTCTGAGCGTTTCGGTCAATGACCCCCTTTTGGGGGAACAGCTCGTTATTGAAGCCGATTTGTTGGCATTGGCCGTGGCCACAGTACCCCCGGCTTCCAATAAAGAGCTCTCACAATCTTTCAAAATTTCCCTAAATGAAGACGGTTTTTTTCTGGAAGCCCACATGAAGCTGCGGCCTGTAGATTTTGCCACGGATGGTGTTTATATGTGTGGTCTGGCCCATGGACCCAAGTTCATCGAAGAAAGCATTGCCCAGGCCCAGGCTGCGGCTTCCAGGGCCTCTGTGATGATCTCCAACGACAAAATCACAGTTGACGGGATGGTAGCCCATGTAAACGAGGTCTTATGTCGCGGTTGTGGCGATTGTGAAAAAGCCTGCCCTTTTAGTGCCATCCGCCTTGAGGAGCGGGAAGGAGGAAGCATAAAGGCCTGTGTCAAGGACGCCCTCTGCAAGGGATGCGGCTCCTGTGCTGTGGCCTGCCCCACAGGCGCAGTCACTGTTTTTCATTACAATGACCAGGAAGTGCTGGCCATGGTGGAAACAGCATTTGAATAAAACAGCGGAAAGGCTAGGGTTCAAGGTGTCGTGGGTTCAAGGATTCAAGGATTGACAAGGAAAAAACGAACCAAATAGAAGATGAACGTCCAACGCCGAACTTATGAAAAGTAAAGAATCCGGGTCCTGAGGGCCCGGCATTGGTTTCACCCCGCAGGGGTGTACATGGACACACGGTCTTCATAAGTGAACTAAAGTGTCTAA
>JAFDJF010000275.1 GCA_019307645.1 Deltaproteobacteria bacterium | reverse complement strand
CATTTTGTTTTGTCTCGACCTGTGTTTCTCAAAACAATACCAGAATGCCTGGTTTTGAGAAATATGAGATTTTCGGTCAACACTGAACCTCAGAACCCCAAAACTTTGAACCTGCGAAGTTACGACAAAAGCTAATAAATTGATTACGAGTTCGCGCAAAAATAAATTCACATTTTTGCGCGAACCCTAAGGAGAAGACGCAATGAAAGTTCCGCTACTCTCGATTGGACTTGCTCTGATTTTCCTATTGAACGGATGTTCGTCTGCACTAAGGACCACGGCTGAATATCCTCAGGTTTCACCGCTGGGAAAGACAGGCCAGGAATACACACGCTGTTCGGAAAAAACTTTTTCTGAAACAGAAATTACACGGAAAGAGGATTCTATCCAAAAGCTTAACCTGGATAAGGCTCTGAAATTAGCATTACTGCATAATCCGGATTTAGCGGTCTACTCACTGGAAATTCGGGCTCTGGAAGCAAGCACATTGCAGGCCGGCTTGGGACCCAACCCGGAGATAGAAGTTGAAGTGGAAAACTTTGCAGGCAACAGTGAGTTGGGTGGTTTTAACAGCGCTGAAACAACACTAATGCTGAGTCAAGAGATCCTTCTTGGAGACAAAATAAAGAAAAGAGCTCTGGCAGCCGCATTGGAGAGCGACCTGGCGGCCTGGGAATATGAAGGCAAACGGCTTGAAACCCTTACAAAGGTAAAAAAAGCATTTACTGAAGTCCTTGCAGTGCAGGAAAGAATAGAATTGAATGAAAAACTTTTAAAGGTTTCCACGGACTTTCTGGCGAACATCAACCGGCTGATTAAAGCCGGTAAAGTAAACCCGGCAGAAGCCTCCAGGGCCAGAGTTATCGTTTCTACCATTCGAATGGATATAAGAAGCGCCAAACTGGCTCTTCGCTCCGCAAAGTATCACCTGGCTTCTCTTTGCGGTAGTACGTATCCTAATTTCAATGAAGTAGAAGGGGTGCTTGATCCCCTTCAACCTGTTCCTCCGCTTGAAAAGTTTCAAGCGCTTTTAAAACAGAATCCGGCTTTAGCTCGTTATGAAAAAGAAATGGAACAGAAACAGGCAGTAATTGACGTGGAAAAGGCCAATGCAATTCCTGATGTAAATGTCGGGGCAGGGTTTAGGCGCTTTAACGAAACACACGACGGCGCGTTCGTGGCGATCGTATCCATACCCATTCCGATCAGGGATCGCAACCAGGGCGGAATTTCAGAAGCCAAAATAAGATATATGAAAACAAAAAGAGAACTTGCCGCCCTGGAGACACAGTTTAACTCAGAACTATCATCCGTATATAACACGCTTATCAACCTCCATCATGAGGTAACAACCCTTAAGAACGAAATACTGCCCGATGCAGAGAAAGCATTCAAAATGATTAAGGAAGGAAGCATGCGCGGGCGTTTTACCATGTTGGATGTGCTGGACGCCGAGCGGACGTTTTTTCAGATGCAGTCGCAATACATCCGCGCAATAACCGATTTCCAGATCGCAAAAATTGAAATTGAGCATTTGATCGCTCAGGAAATGGCAACGGTAGAAAAGGAATAACAGGAGGAAAATCGATGATGATATTAAACGGCCAAAACTTTTTCAGCAGAAGCTTAATCATAGGGTTCTTGACAGCCTTTGTGATTTCCAACCCCTTCACGCATGCAGCTGGTCAATCAGACGGGCACGATGAAACCGAAGAAATTCACAATCATGGAGATAAACATACAGAAGAAGAAATCGTAAAGATGAGTGCTGACGAATTGAAAGAATTCGGGATTGTGGTTAGAGCGGCAGGCCCATCCGTAATTCAATTGCATTCTGATTTGTCGGGTGAAATCAAGCCTGATCCGAGGAGGATCGCACATATGATTCCGCGCTTTGACGGGATTGTCAAAAAAGTCTACAAGGCAATTGGGGACAGGGTTAAGAAAGGTGAAATATTAGCCGCGATTGAAAGCAATGAAAGCCTTGTAAAATATGACGTGACTTCGGCCATTGACGGTACGGTGACAGACATGCACATGACGCCCGGCGAACTTGTTAACGGTGACAGCAACCATGAGATTACGGTGGCAAATCTTGAAATCGTCTGGGCGGAACTCAGTGTTTATCAAAAAGACTTGTCCATCATCAGCATAGGCCAGACGGTAATTATTTCAGCTGGTCATGAGATGTATGAAACGGAGGGAAAAATTTCACATATCAGCCCGATCATTGACGAAGCAACACGCACCGCAACAGCGCGAGTTTCGCTTGACAACAGCACCGGCAAGTGGAAACCGGGGATGTTTGTAACGGCAGAAGTGCTTACTTTAAAAAAAGAGGTTCCCCTTGTAGTGGCAAAAAACGCGATCCAATCGTTCGAGGGCCAGACAGTCGTCTTTGTGCAAGACAAGGAAGGTTTCCGACCCCAGCCGGTAACTGTTGGACTTCAAAACGATAAAGTGGTGGAGATACTTTCCGGTCTACATGCAGGCGAAACATATATTGAAAAGGGAGCCTTTACCATCAAGGCAGAACTCATGAAAGAATCATTCGGCGGCGGACATGGTCATTAAGAACACATAAGAGGAAGATATGAATAAGATTATCAATTTTGTCCTTCAAAACCGGCTGCTGACACTTGTTATGGGAACGTTAATAGCAGTTTTTGGATATTTCAGTTACACAAAGTTACCGATCGACGCATTTCCCGATGTGTCTCCCTGTTTGGTGCAGGTGTTTACTGTAACAGAAGGCTTGGCGCCGGAAGAGGTGGAGAAGTATATCACGTTCCCGGTGGAAGTATCGATGAACGGGTTGCCGAACCTGACAAATATCCGATCAGTTTCCAATTTCGGCTTGTCGGTTGTCAATGTCTATTTCGAAGACAATACGGATATCTATTTTGCACGCCAGCTTGTCAATGAAAGGTTGCAGGAGGCAAGGGAACAGATCCCTGAAGGCTTCGGAGAACCTGCAATGGGGCCGATTTCCACCGGCATGGGCCTGATACTTTTTTATTATCTCGAAGATGAAACCGGCAAATATTCCTTAGAGGAGCTGCGGACCATACATGACTGGCTAGTCAAATTCCACCTGCAAACGGTCCCGGGTGTTACTGAAGTTCTCGGAATTGGAGGCTGGGAAAAACAGTTTCATGTGGTAGTCAATCCTCAGGCCCTGCTCAGGTACGACGTTACCGTCAATGATGTGGTGGAACAAATTCGCAACAACAACTTAAATGTAGGCGCCTCGTTCATTGAAAAGGATGCCGAGGAGTTCCTGGTACGCTCAGTGGGATTGGCAACCAAGATCGATGACTTGAAAGATATTGTTATTAAGTCCGAACACGGCAGACCGGTTTACCTGGATCAACTGGCGGAAGTAAAAATAGGTGGGGCTGTTCGCAGGGGCGTGCAGACTCGCAATGGCATCGAAGAGGTTGTTGCCGGCATGGTAGTAAAACTTTACGGAACGAATTCATCTACCGTTATTGGGCAGGTTGAACAGAAAATGAAGGAAATAAATAAAATCCTGCCCCATGGGATTAAGCTGGTCCCCTATTACGAACAGAAAACGCTTGTCGAGGCAGCCGTAAAAACCGTAACCAACGCGTTGAAAGAAGGAATCATCCTCGTGGCCATTGTTTTGATGTTGTTGATGGGTTCCTTACGCCCCAGTATCGTGGTTGCCTTGTCAATACCTTTCTCAATTATGTTTGCCTTTATAGGGATGTATTTCCTCGATATTTCCGTAAACCTGATGTCGTTTGGGGGTCTGGCAATTGCAATCGGGATGATGGTCGATGGCAGTGTTGTGCTGGTAGAAAATATTGACCGGCTTAAACGGGAAACTTCAGCGGAAGAACCCTTCATTCGTGTTGTTGCGCGTGCCTGCAAGGAAGTCCTGAGGCCGATATCTTTTGCAATTGTGATCATCATTACGGTTTTTATACCGCTTTTTACCCTGCAGGGTGTGGAAGGTAAGACCTTTAAACCCCTTGCATTCACCATTGCTCTGGCAATGTCCGGTTCGTTACTTTTTGCGATCTTCATGGCACCGGTTTTATCATCATTTATCATGAAACGAACAAAACGAGAGTTAAATAAATCAACTCATAAAGAGATTTGGATACTTAGAGTTCTGTTCAGTATCTACCGACCAATCATTACTATTTTTGTAAAATTCCGTATTCTTGCCGTTGGGCTGGCGCTTGGCTTAATTATTATCGGGGCTGTGATTTTTCCTCGACTTGGGTCTGAATTTACACCCACGCTTCAGGAAGGTACGTTTGTGCTTCGCTTGCAGATGGCACCTTCAATATCTCTGACTGAGAGCACCCGCATCACTATGCTGGCCGAGAAACGCCTAATGAACATTCCTGAGATTACAGGAGTAATTACTCGGATTGGCAGAGGTGAAGTCGGTGCACATACGGATCCGATCAATAGTGCTGAAATGTATATCATACTAAAACCAAGAGATGAATGGCGTAATAATGCCAGTCAGGAAGAGCTTGAGCAAATTATCCGAGAAGATTTTGGTGATATGCCGGGTGTACTTGCCAACTTTACCCAACCCATTCAAATGACAGTGGATGAATTACTGGAGGGAGTAAAAGCGGAATTGGCAGTAAAACTTTTTGGGGATGAACTTGATATATTAAAAAGCAAAGCCGAAGAGATTGCAGGAGTTATTCGGGGAGTTCACGGTGCAACGGATATGGGAGTTCACGGTGCAACGGATATCCAGGTCGACCAGGTCAGTGGAAAGCCGCAGCTTAGAATCCAGGTCGACCGGCATGCAATCGCGCGCTATGGCATAAACTTATCAGATGTACAGGAAGTTATTAGCACCGCCATCGGCGGTGAAACAGCAGGCCAAATATTTGAAGGCATCCGACGATTCGATATCCTCGTTCGCTTTGCCCCGGAATTCAGAAACACTCCTGAAGCGATAAAAGAGATTCTGATTGAATCACCCGCCGGTATCAAAGTTCCCTTGAGCCAACTGGCAGATGTGGAAGAAGTTGTTGGCCCACGCCAGATCACTCGGGAACAAAACCAACGATTTATCACCATTCAATGTAATGTGGTCGGGAGGGATATCGGGTCTTTTGTTATGGAAGGTCAAAAGGCAATTGATGAT
>JAFDJF010000274.1 GCA_019307645.1 Deltaproteobacteria bacterium | reverse complement strand
GGGGCTTTTTTTGTTGGATAAAGGATAATTGGGCGAATATCAGGAAAAAATCGGCATAAAAAACAAAAGGGCAAATTTAAGATCTAACCTGCTGGCATTGCATTAGCGCCCTTATCAACCTGGTATTTTCCAGTTAATAAACTGGTATTGCTTTTTGTTCTCATTGGGCTATAATGATTTTTAACAGGGTCATTGGGGCCTTGTACTATTTTTGATCGGGATAGTGCGAATCGATAGGAAAAATAAAATGTAAGTTTTTCGTGGGACATTTAACTCTTTAAACTCAACATTTTTCAAGAACAGGAGTGGCTTATGGATGCAATGGAAAAATTATCAGAACACCTGGGCCAGAGGGTGTCTGAACTCTGGAAACTGAAAAAGGATGGGAAGAAGATCGTGGGCTATTCACCCGGCGGGTACATGCCTGAAGAATTGGTGTATGCAAGCGGGGCAATACCCATATGTCTGGTGCGAGGGGGAGACCCTGAGCCGTTGACGGAAAGCCTGGCGTATATGCCGCGTTTTCAGGATACATTTTGCAGGTCTCAGATCGGTTACAGGATGTTGGGTGAAGAGCCTCTGTATCAGATGCCTGATATCCTGGTGACGCCTATTACTGATATGAACAGCAGAGCTATAGCTGATTGCTGGAATTTTTATACTGATGTTGAAGTCTTGCGCTACGGTATCCCGCACAATAAAACAGGTGTTTCATTTGATTATTATATGGGTGGTTTAGAGCTAATAAAGAAGAAGCTGGAAGGCTTTACGGGAAATGAGATTACGGAAGATAAACTAAAAGCAGAAATTGAATCATGTAATAAAATCAAGGGGCTCTTAAATTCCATCAGTCTTATGCGAAAAAATGGCCCCTCTCCCATCAGCAGTCGGGATTATGTAAAACTCCACCATGCCTCTTTTTATGCAGACAAAGAAACGTTTATCGGAATTCTGGAGTCATTGTATGAGGAATTAAAGGGTATGGAACCCAGAACTGAGCAAGGAGCCAGGATCCTTTTCACCGGTTCCACGCTGGCAAATGGCGACAACCGGATCTTTGAACTCCTGGAGGGCACCGGAGCGGAGATTGTATACGAGGAGTTCGCCGAAGGGCTTCGGCCTTACAGGCACAATGTGGACCTGGAAGGTGACCCCATAAAGGCCATGGCAGAGACTTACTTCATGAAAAGGGCTCAACCTGCCTGGTGCAGGCCATGGGACGAAACAATCGACAACCTGATTAATCTGGCCAAAGAATTCAATGTCAACGGGGTGTTGTGGTATCAGCTCATGTACCGGGACGGCTATGACATGATGTCCTTTCATTTTGCAAAGGTTCTTCAAGAAAAGACAGGTATCCCCATGATGAAGCTGGAATCAGACTACGATACCTCTGAAAAAGGCCCTTTCAAGACGAGACTGGAAACATTCGCACAAATTATGTAAGGAGGTTATAAGCCATGTATACCAATCTATTTAAAATGGTCGGCTTTAGTGAAGACGAAATCAAAGAACAGAAGCCCAGAATCGAAAAGCTCCTTGACCGAATCGGGGTCCTTGACAAAGAATCTATCAAACATGCAGAAGAGCACACCCGTAAGAATTTTGACACGGAAATGGCAGGCACGCGCAAGTTCCTCCATCTGCTGATGCTGGAATTTATGGCTGCCGTACTGGCAAGAGAAGAAAATGAAAAGGTGATTCACTCCAACATGCCCCTGGCCGCCCCAATGACCCAGGCGATGCAAGAGGCTGTTATTGCAAAAAATGCTCCCATATATGTGGGAAGCGCTTTGACCAAGTGCTGGCTCCCGCTCGGTTCTATTTTCGATAAAGTGAATGAGCTCATTGAGGTGGGCGAGCTTATGGGGATGACCGCGGGAAGGGCCCATTGTTCCCATTACCATATCCTGGGCGGCTTGTATGAGAAAGGGATAATTCCCTTGCCCGATATATGTGTTAGTGCAAGTCAATATTGTGATCAGTCCGCAGAATCGGATGCTCTGCTGTCCAATACATTCGGCTACCCCGTAACCTATGTGGACGGCGTAAATGATTGGAACTGGGAATCATGGCCTGAGTTAGAGGAGCGCGGCGTTAATTATATCAAAGGAAAGCTTTTGGAGTCTTACGGTGTAGTTAAAGAAGTTACCGGCCTTGAAGTGGGTCCGGAATCAATCTTTAAAGGTTTTGAACATAATGCAAAGATAACCATGTCCTGGCAGGGTATCGTCCAGATGATGGCCAAGGCAGATCCCCAGCCGGTGAGCCAGGCTGATCTGTCCCTGTGCCACCACAGTTGGAGCCCGGCATGTAATATGGAAAAATTGCAGATCGATGCATTCAACACCATGATGAAAGATGTGCATAAGCGGACCAGAAAAGGCATCGGTGTTGTGCCCAAAGGTGCCCCCAGGATCTACATGCAGCTCAGGACCAGTGTGGACATGACCCCGATGCGGGTGGTGGAGGAAAGCGGCCTGGCCATCCCCCTGATGATGTTTGATATGGTTGTAGAGAAGATGTTACCCCCCGGTGGCCCCCCGGGCATGCCCCCCGGTCCGGGTGGTCCTCCCGGGGCCGATGGCCCACCGCCTGATATGCCTGATCCACTTGTCATGACGGCTGAATTTCTCTATAAGCTGCCTCAATTCAGTGATGTTCCCGGGTATATCGATTATGTGGAAGAACTCTCCAGAGCCTGTAATGCTGACGGCGTGCTGCTTATTTTTCAGTTCAACTGCCGTCCCTGGGCAACACCGCCACTAATGGCCAAAAGGGCGCTTAAAGAAAGGTTAGGTGTTCCGGTCCTGGTTGTGGAAGGGGATATCTATGATACCCGCAATTACAGCGCAGGTCAGCTCAAGACCCGGATCGAGTCCTTTGCCGAGGTCCTGAAGGCGCAAAAACTGGGGATGGCTGCGTAGCAGTAGTATAAGATAAAACATGAACTGCCTGGTCCCATGAGGGGCCGGGCAGTTTATTCGGCTTTTAAAACCTGGTCCTCAGGGCCAGTCGAAGATCCCGCAATTCGGGGGTTAGAGTCAGTTGGCTATGCCGTAACGTGTTTTTTAAACGGAGTATTGGAGTGATGGAGTACTGGAGTATTGTTGAAAATTTTGTCTGAGATGGAGTAAGAAGATGCACTCAGAACTGTTCAGCAGGAATTCAGGAAAAAACAGCATTTTCCTAAATTATGGCACGTTTTAAAGGTTTTTTTGTTTTTCCAATACTCCAGCACTCCAATACTCCAACAAAAACCTGCCTACGAACTATCCCCTTTCAAGCGTGACCCAACGCCGGGCTATTCGGACCCGGATCTTTATCTTCCCTCTGATGTATGCTCTCCAAAGGCTTGACATGCCTTTCATGATGTAGTTTCTTATGGGGCATGAAATTCATTGCCGACCTTCATATCCATTCCCACTATTCAAGGGCCACTTCCCGGACCCTGAACCCTGAAAACCTTTCCCTCTGGGCGCAAAAAAAAGGAATCACCGTTGTCGGAACCGGTGATTTTACCCATCCCGGCTGGGTGGCGGAACTCCAGGATAAACTGGACGAGGCAGGGGAGGGGCTTTACCGGTTAAAGCCGGATCTCCAAAAGGCAGTGGATTCTCAGGTCCCTGCTTCATGCCTCAGGCCCACACGATTTTTGCTCTCCGGTGAAATAAGCTGTATCTACAAGAAAAACGGGAAGACCCGAAAGGTCCACCACCTCATCCTCATGCCGGACATGGAATCCGTGCTCAGGCTGAACGACCGGTTGGACCGGATTGGAAATATCCATTCTGACGGCAGGCCTATCCTTGGGCTTGATTCGAGGGATTTGCTGGAAATCACGCTCGAGGCAAGTGAGAAGGCCTTTTTTATCCCCGCCCATGTGTGGACCCCCTGGTTCTCGGTGTTTGGTTCCAAGTCCGGGTTTGACACCCTGGAAGAATGCTTTGAGGATCTTACCGTCCACATCCATGCCCTGGAGACCGGGCTTTCTTCCGATCCACCCATGAACAGATGCCTCTCCAGCTTGGATGACTACCTGCTGGTTTCCAATTCCGATGCCCATTCCCCTGCCAAGCTGGGGCGGGAGGCCAATATCTTTGATACGGATCTGAAATACGAAGAAATGATCCGCGCCATGACCGATGGGAACGGGTTTCTGGGGACCATCGAGTTTTTTCCTGAGGAGGGGAAATACCATCTGGACGGTCACCGCAAATGTCAGATCCGGTTTGAACCGTTCGAGACGAATGCGCATGAAGGCTTATGCCCGGTCTGCGGGAAGCCATTAACAGTGGGTGTCCTAAACAGGGTAGATGAACTTTCAGATCGCAATTCCCCGAAAATGTCAAAGGACTTTTTCAGCATTGTGCCCCTGCCCGAGGTCCTTTCCCAGCTCCTGGACTGCGGACCTGCCACAAAAAAGGTGTCCGGCGTCTATGAGAAGCTTTTATTGGATCTTGGACCGGAGCTTCCAATTCTGCTTGATGTGCCCTTGAGCGACATAGAGACGGCAGGAGGACTGCTCCTTTCAGAGGCAATAGGCAGGATGCGAAGGGATCAGGTTATCCGACTGGGAGGGTATGACGGAGAATTCGGGGTAATCCGTTTTTTCCATGAATCTGAAAAACAGGCTATGACCGGACAAATGGCCCTTTTTGCGCAACAGGCAAAGGAAATTGCAAAACCCGCAACACGCACACCTCGTAAAAAAAAAGCCGTAAACAGAATAAAAGAGCCAGCAACCCCTGAGCCTGCTCCTCCAACCGATCCAATCCTTGATCCCCTGAACCCACAGCAACGCTCCGCTGTTCTCCATCAG
>JAFDJF010000273.1 GCA_019307645.1 Deltaproteobacteria bacterium | reverse complement strand
TTTAATTTGACGCAAGAGCCTGATTCCCTTATATCCGATAAACGAAAAAAACACCTTAGGTTCAAGGGTTCACGGTTCAAAGGTTCAGAGGTTTGTGGACCAACCGTGAACCCCTGGCCCAGACCTGGTTTACCCTGTGTCGCGCATCCCACCGGGGAGTCGCGCCAGGGCGGGCAGGGCAGGCGCTGAACCCTGAACCTAACAACCAGTTACAAAAACAACTTTTTATTCTTCTATGGACTCAGTAATTTTGCGGAATCGTCAAAGAGTGGATTGTTGAATTGACATCTGCTTAATAATCGCTTATGTTTTCAGTAAAAAATAAGAACTATTTTCAATTTTGATTTTTTTCCCGCTGAGTTAGCCGGAAATTCATGGTTTCAAGATTGAAACATTATTTTTGGCTTTTTTCATATCCCTGTGGAGCCGGATAAAACCGCCTTATTTGTTCGAGATTATGAAAAGTTAACGAGAATATTCCTTTAACTCAAAAAATTAAGGGGTTTTGAGATGAAAAAGGGAGAAAACTTTAACCATCCCGCCAAAGGGCGCACAACCAAGGTGGAACCTGTCAGAGATATGGGGAAAATCAGGGCTATAGAAAATCTCCTCGCTGACAATCCTCGCAATCTGGCTTTGTTTACCCTGGGAATTAATACCTGTCTTCAACCCGGCGAATTGCTTGATCTCAGGGTAGGACAAGTTCAAAACCTTGACCTCCTGAATAAAATAGAAATTACGGCGGCCAAAACGGGAAAGTCCATGAAAATTCAGTTTAACAGGGACTGCGTCGATGCCGTTCAACACCTGCTCAGGGAGATGGAAAAAACACAGAAACATGGCCTCCATCCGGATGCCAGGCTTTTTGCAGGGCAAAGGGGCCCCCTGTCGGTCCCTTCCCTGAACAATTTGGTAAAGAAGTGGTGCTCTGATATCGATCTACAGGGGAACTATGGGGGCCAGACCCTTCGAAAAACATATGGATATCAGCAATTGATACATCTTGGCCGGGGCCTGCGCGATCTCATGAATGCATTTAACCACACGACCTCTTTACAGACATTGGAATATTTGTGTGTTCGCCCTGCAGAAGTAAAGAATATGCAGCCGAAAAGTTCGGCCAGGCTGTTAAGAACCTCCGATGGAGAGTTGGAGGAGCTGCTTGAGGAATTAAAAAAAGAAAACGCCGAACTCAAACGGGCAATGGAGAAAGTACGGGAAGGTGAGGAAAAATTTAAAACATTCTTTGAATATGCCAATGATGCACTGATCTATATGGATAATACCGGCCGCATCGTGGATGCCAATGATGTCACAGAGGATATCTTTGGCTGGTCCCGTAAAGAAGCCAGGGGGAAACATTATTCTGAATTCGGGCTCTGAAAGCCGGATTATTGTGAAAATGAGGCTTTTCAAAGTTTCGACGAATACGTGTCGACCATACCAAGGGCTATAACCGAACTTGAAGTTTTCAGGAAAGACGGAACCGTGATCTGTATTGAAGTAAGCACCAAGTCAGTGAAAAAGAATGGTGAGCCAAAAGGTGCCATATGTATTGTAAGGAATGCCACTGATCGCAAGCGCATGGAGAAAGCACTGCAGGAAAGTGAAGAAATGGCAAGGGCACTGCTGAATGCAACAACCGATGCAGTGATGCTGCTGGATCTTAAGGGATATATCCTGGACACGAACAGGGCCTATGCGAACATATTTAACAGAGAGATAGATGAGACAAAAGGATTGTGTTTCTGGGATCTGGCGCCGCCTGACCTTCATGATTTGAAAGAAATTTTAGAGCGGGCCATTCAGACAGGCCAGTCCATTCGTTTTGAAAAAGCGTATCGGGGGGTGTGGATGGATAGCGTACTTTATCCGATGTTGGATATGCAGGGAAACGTATCTCAGGTAGCGGTTTTTTCTCAGGACATCACCAAGCGAAAAGAGGCCGAAGCATCCCTGCTCCAGCACCGCGACCACCTTGAGGAGCTGGTGAAAGAGCGTACGCTTAATCTTGAACAAACAAATACCGCGCTAAAAGTCCTGCTTAAAAGAAGAGCCGAAGATAAGATGGAGCTTGAAGAAAAAATGCTGCTTAATGTAAAGGAACTGGTCCTTCCTTTTTTAGAAGAATTGAAACAAAGCCGGTTGAATGATACTCAAAAGGCCATTGCAGATATCCTGGAACATCATTTGAATGATATTATATCACCTTTAGTAAAGACGTTATCCTCCAAATATTATAGCTTCACCCCCGTTGAAATCCGCATTGCAAACCTGATAAAGCAGGGGAAATCCACAAAAGAGATCGCCTCCCATTTCAATTTGTCATCCCGAACCATCGATCACCACCGGTACAATATCAGGAAGAAGCTCGGAATAAATAATGAAAAAGCCAATCTTGCAACCCACCTGCTGTCAATGGAATGATTTCCATTCTCTTCCCTCCAGTTATACTTATTTTGCATAGGTAATTTGTCAGAAAAGATTTGATATTGCATTTTATTTTATTTCCGTCATGATAATAACCGGTGCTGGGTATCGGTTTAATGGGAAAGAAGGTTAAGTAGGGGATAGCAGCACCTTGAAAGGAGTAAACAAATGTTAATGCGATCAACAGGACTTGGCGCAACGGAGTTGGAAGCAAAGATCAATGATTGCCGTGCAATGGGGGATCACCTCATTTTGTATGTGGACACGGTTCAACCGGTAAAATGGAAGATCCGATGCACCATGACGCTTAAAGATCTGAAAAAGCTCATTGTCGTGAGCATCAAATTTTCCGTAATCTTATTTGCCTTAAACATTTTTCGATGGTTCAGGGAACCGGCGCATCCGGGTGAGTTTTAAATAGGGAATCCAGGAATAAACCTGAGAAAAAACCGTAATTTCTTTATGTTAGGAGGTATTTATGGCTAAAGATGAAAGGTTTGATATCATTATCATAGGAGGGGGCCCGAATGGAATGGCCTCAGCGGCGTATCTGGCCAAGAGTGGATTGAGTGTCTGCCTTCTGGAGGAACGGACGGAGTGCGGCGGCGCGTGCGAAACGCAGGAGCCCATTCCCGGGGTACGTATTTTCCCCCACGCCATGCTCATGTACGCATCACCGGCCCCTGGCTTTGATCAGCTGGAACTGTGGAAGTTTGGATTCCGCATGAATTGGTATCCAATGGACCCGACCACCGAGGAACACCGAAAGATGGCCTGTACCGACGGGTGGCGGGATGTCACGGATAAGGACTATGAGGGCTGGGGCATGCTGGCCGGCATGTTCGGCTCGCCACCCTATACCAAGGAACTGATGCGCGCCACGTTCTGGTGCCCGCCCCACCCGCCTGAGGTTGAGGTAACGGATGACAACGTTCCCTACATGCAGGTGTTCAAAAAGCGCCAGCCGGAGATCTGGTCTTCTGAGCTGCGCCAGGGCACCATGTTTGATATCCTTGACGAATACTGTGAAACCGAATGGTTTAAGACGTGCATGGCATATGCAGCCTGGGCGTCAGGGGCTGCAGCTCACTGGGAAGGGGTGGCCATCCCGGCAATCCATTGTGCCCAACTCCTCACCCTCACAAATACCGGAAAGGTCAGCTTTCCCCGCGCCGGTCTCCACGGTTATCTGCACGCCATCCATCGGTGCGCTGTTTATCATGGCGCGGTCATACGCACACAGTCTCCTGTGGATGAGATTCTCATCGATGACGGAAGGGCGGTTGGCGTTCGGCTGAGAGAAACCGCCGCATCAGGCGGCAAGACAATCCGGGCGAATAAGGCCGTCATTGCTGCATGCGACGTGCATCAGGCTTTTCTCAAGCTGGTGGGCAGAAAGCACCTGGACCCCGCCTTGATCCAGAATATCAAGGACATCAGCCTGAAAAATCAGACGCTCCATGTGTCCCAGTATTTCACAAAGAAGCCCCTTCGCTTCAACTCCACATTTGCCTCAATGGCAGAGGCACGCGGCATAGGGCCCAGCATGTCCCCCATGGCGGGAGTTTATCCCTGTGATCACCGGGACATATATTATGGGGACGTTGCGGACGCCGATGGCTATAAAAAGAGACCCACCTTAGATCCGAAATATAAGATGTGGTTTCAGGTCAATCCCTATTCCTGGGATCCCACCGATTGCCAGTACGGTCATGCAAAAGGGTATGTATCCACCCAGTATGAAATGGCGCTGACTTCTCCGGACTATCATTTGGAAGGCGAAGACGCCGTGGACGGATATAAGGATGAACTGATGACTTACATGACAGACTGTTACAGCTCCATGCTCGATGGGCTGGATGAAAGCAACATCATTCACCATTGGACGGCAACAGGCCGCGAAGTGGAGCTGCGCAACACCGGCCTGATCGGCGGCACATGGGCGGGCAGCCGTCACTGCGAAGATCAGTTGTGGGAAAATCGTCCCTGCCCCGGGCTTGAGCGCTATCGGAGTCCCGTTGATAATCTCTACCATGCCCACCAGACCTCAGGACATCCAGGCGGGCTGTGCCTGATGGCCATCCACTACAACATGATGCACATCCTTATTGAAGACGGAATCGTTGAGCCCGGCGAGTGGTGGTACCCTTCACCTTATTATATTCCCCAGGAAGGAAAAATATCCGCCGACCCCAACAAGAAATCCAAGCTATAAAACAGGAGGGAGATCATGCCGAATTTTAAATATCAAGAAGGTTACTACGAATACGACCCCAACGATCTGTTTGGAAATATGCAGCAGGAGTTTCCCGAAGAAAGCGAATTTGACGTGGTGATCATCGGCGGCGGTCCCAACGGGCTGACTGCGGGGGCCTATCTTGCAAAAGCTGGCCTGAGT
>JAFDJF010000806.1 GCA_019307645.1 Deltaproteobacteria bacterium | reverse complement strand
AATTCGTCAGCATGGAGGCGGAACCGAGTCTGGAGAAGACAGAGCCGAAGAAGCTGGATGCGGCCACAAGCAGAAGAATCATGGCGGAGCTTGACAGGGTGCGGGACATGGATTGCTTAAGCCCTTCCCAGGTCAGGCGCCGGTATACCAAGGTCAGGATCAGAGAACCAAAGGCACCAGCAGCAGCCCCTTCGGTGGGTGTGGCCATGCCGGCTATTATGCTGCCCAGGGTCGCGAGAATCAGGACAGACACGGGCACGACACCAAGTAGCATCTCCTTTAAGACCCACACAAAGGACTGGGGCCGCAGTTCCTCGGGCAGGGGGGGGCCTAAATCAGGTTTAATCCAGCAGCGAATGAGAGCATAGCTGATATACAGTGTGGCTAAAAGTAGGCCTGGCAATATGGCAGCAGCGAAAAGGTCTGTCACCGGTACGCCAACAACAGGGCCCATGACCACTAACATGATACTGGGAGGAATAAGAATGCCAAGTGTCCCCCCAGCCGTGATGCAGCCTGCGGAAAGCCTCACATCGTACTTGCTTTCTCGCATGGTGGGTGCGGCCATGACCCCAAGCAGGGTGATGGACGATCCGACGATGCCGGTTGCTGCAGCAAATATTGTGGCCGTGGAAGTCACTGCAAGGTATAGGGAACCACTGAGCCTGGCTAACATAAATTGGAAGGCCTTGAACAGGCGGTTCATTAGACCGGAGCTCTCAAGGATGTATCCCATAAAGAGGAAGAACGGTACGGCTGACAGGACTGTATCGGTCATGACCCCAAAAAACTGGAGTGTCATCAGATTAAAGACGAGGAGATGGGAAAACCGATGCAAATGAATACGAACAGGCCTGCAAGTCCGAGTAAACCGAGAATCTCTGGGCTCATAATTACACTCCGTTCTATGTCTCTACGTTTTCTGCGCCCTCGTGTAGCTCAACTCCGGTATAAGCTGCATAAAGGCTTTTCAGGAGCTCGGAGATCCCCTGATTCAGAAGCAGGATTGTGGCGATTGGGATTGTTAGCTTAAGGGGCCAGATAATAGGCATCCAGGGGCTGGTGACAATGCGTTCCTGCAACATGGTAGATGTCCAGGCGTATTCCCAGCCTACCCACAGGAATATTCCCAGTCCCGGGAAGTAAAACGCTATATATAGTAATGAATCAACCAAGCCCTTTGTGCGGGTGGACCATTTTTCGTACAGAAAGTCGGTACGAATGTGCTGCTGGCGTTGCAGGGCATAGGCTGATCCTAACATAAAAAAGGCACCATAGAGTATGGTGCTCAGATCGCTGGCCCAGATGGTTGGGCGGGTGAAAAAATAGCGAGCGATTACCTCATAAACCAGGCTCGCTATCATGGGTAAGATGAGCACAGCCACTATTTTACCGGACCAAATGCTAATGGAGTCGATAAAGGAGATTACTTTAATCAGAGACATGGGAGTATTGGGGACGGACGAAGATTCTACTCTGTTTACCTGGGATGGGTTTTCACGAATCTCATGAGTCATTGTCACACCTTACTCTCCACTCTCCGAGACATTTCAGAAATGAAGGGTCAAAGGGCGCCTGCTCGCGCCCTTTGACCAGGAACAGCACTTTGATTTGCTTATGTACTCATAACAAGCGGGCGCATAATACGTCCGAATGCTTCAAGTATGTTACTTATAGCCAACAATGCCTGCATCCACCGCAGCCTTGCCCATTTTATAATAGACCCCGTTGACTTTTTCCTGGTACGGTACGACTATCTTCGCAAATTCCTGCATTGAGATCAGGACCTTCTTGAAAAAGGGGTCCTTTGCCGCATATTTGTCCAGAACCTTCTGGGTGGCCTTCATGTAGGCAGGGTAGTAGTCCTCCGGGGTGTCCAGGACCTTCACTCCTTGTTTTGTTACCAATTCCTCGAGTGCGGTGCCGTTCTGGATCACGTTCCAGTTGTAGGTATCCGCTATGCAGGTCATGATTCCACCTTCAAAAATCGCCTGCAGGTCGGCGGGAAGCTTATTCCACCAGTCGAGGTTGATGTAGATATCGCCGATGTCGGTAGCCTGGTGCAGCCCCTGGATGTATCGTCGGCCGGGCCGATCCACTCGGCAGCGTCGATGACGCCACGCTGGGCCGACGGAACGATTTCACCGCCGGGCATGGAAACGGTCGGCATGCCTATCCCCTGGAACGATTCCGCGGGAATGCCCGGAGGCGTACGGAACTTGACCGTTTTTAGATCGGCCAACGATTTGAACGGCTTTTTAAACCAACCGAACGGATCCGGTCCCATCGGCATACACATGAATCCTTTGATGTTGTACTTCAGAATTTCGGTAAAGTACTGCTGGTATAACTCGTTACCGCCGCCGTCATAGAGCCACGACATTGTGCTTACCTGATCCAAGCCAAAGCCCAACCCGGCGGTGGGAGCGGAAAAGAGCAGACCAGCGGGATGCTTGCCCGACCAGTAATGAGTCCAGGCCTGGCCCCCGTTGATAACACCCTTATCGACCGCATCAAGGATTTGAAATACGCCGACCACTGCTCCGGCGGGAAGCACCTCGATCTTGAGCCTTCCGCTGGACATGGCGTCGATCCGTTTGGCCATACGTTCAATGAGCATATAATAGATGCTTGCGCTTGGTACTGCTGTCTGGATTCGAAGCTTGTAATTCTTGGCGGCCTGCACATTTGAGATAGGTAAAACCAGTGCAAACGCTAACAGAAAAGCAAAAAAGGTGGTTATAATTCTGGTTTTTTTCATGATTATCTCCTTAGGTTTTGGTGATTTACGATGGTTTGTTCGTACAACTGCGCAGTTGTAATTCCTTCAACACCCTCTATTTCTCCCACCTCCTTTCGCCATTAGGATCCTTTTATTCCCCGTATTTACTGAGATACGCCCCCCATAAATCTTCGTCATTAGGCTTTACTTCGGGGATCGGCCTGGCAAGCCTGCAAATATTAATAAAGTGTTTATAATTTAGGTTTTCCGTTGTACTGTTTCCACCCCAGGAACCACAACCCATTGTAAGAGTAAAAGGAAGACCATTGTTGAAAAACCCGCCATTACCAAAGGCCTGGACCTGGTTTACCATGATGCGACTCACCTTGACCGAGAGGGCAAGTTTTATTATGTTCTCCTCTGTAGTGGAATGAATTCCGCAAGAATGCCCCCTCCCTTGATAGGAGGTAATGCGGTTTACTATATTAAGAGCCTCATCAAAATCAGAGTACTTAAAAATTGCCAGGACGACCGTCAGCTTCTCTCCGGAAAATGGATAGTCCGGGCCGATTCCTCCTTCTTCTACAAGAAAGCATTTTGCTTTTAAGGCCTCTTCCGATGTAATACCTGCAAGGGTGGCAATGGACTCAGGGTTCTTGCATACAACTTTACCGTTTATAGCCCCGTTTATCCATATGGTCGCCCCTAATTTTTCCTTTTCTTCCGGAGAAACCAGATGGCTCCCCTTGGCCTTGAATTTTTCTATGACCTCATCATAAATTGACTCCTGGACAACAATCGAACTTTCCGAAGAACAACTGGTCGCATAGTCAAATGTCTTTCCCGCGAAGATTTTGTCAACTGCGTCACCGATATTGGCCGATGGTTCTATGATGACAACGGCATTGCCCTGA
>JAFDJF010000272.1 GCA_019307645.1 Deltaproteobacteria bacterium | reverse complement strand
TTGCTCAGCTTTGGCTTTTTCTATTCCTGAAGCGCCTGATTGCGCAGTAATCACATGACAATCAGAGAGCAGCGTCTTCATTAAGGCCGAGATTACGATCAGGTTGTCCTGTTTGTCGTCAATTGCTAATATTTTTGCCATGGTTTCTCACTTGGGTTTGTGTAAACGCTTCGTAACTGGTTGTTAGGTTCAGGGTTCAGCGGTTCACGGTTGCTCCACAAACCTATGAACCGTGAATCCTTGAACCTGAGTTACAACGCTTCTTTAATATATTCTCTATTTTTTGCGTCAGTTCTTCCGGATCAAAAGGCTTGGATATGTAATCATCACATCCGGCCCTCACAATTTTTTCTCTATCCCCTTTCATTGCCTGGGCAGTCAGTGCAATAATTGGGATATGTTGAAGTTCGCCTTTATTTTTAATTTCCCGGGCTATTGTTAGCCCGTCCACTTTTGGAAGCGCCACGTCCAGAAGCACGAGATCGGGCTTTTCTGAGTTTATTAAGTTGAGTCCTTCTTCCCCGTCGGTTGCCTCGAGCAAATTATATCGGGTCTGCAATACGGCCTTTATGGTGGTCATGTTGTCGGGATTGTCTTCTACAATCAGAATGGTAGAATTGGCCTCCGCATTTTTTGTTTTCGTGGGCGGCGGTATTGTTTTTTCTTTTTCGCCAAAAGGATTAAAGGCCTCTGATTGAGGATCTACATCCCCTTCAGTCTGCAAGAGTTCGGTTTGTTTCCCCGTATCGTCATGGGAGGACTTTTCGAGATCAGAAAGGATCATGAGTATTTCGTCAACCAGGGCTTTGGCCGTGTTGCCGGTCTTTGACAATATAGAAGAAACGTCGCCGGATAATTTTTCCCTGTCCTCATTTGTCAGGTTTTTTGCCGTGACAATAATGACAGGGAGCTTTTTTAGCTGCGGATTACTTCGAACGATGTCCAGGACCTTGAAACCGTCCATTTGAGGCATGACCAAGTCTAAAACAAGGACATCCGGAACACTGTTTCTTAACAACTCAATGCATTGGTTGCCGTCTTCCGCCATGATGACGTCCATCCCCTCCCTTTCTATTATCTGCCCCATCTCATTTCGTTCAAATGCGTTGTCGTCGACAACCATGACAGAGAACTGTCCCGTGGCAATTCGATCCGGTTTTCCGATCTTATGTATTTCTGAAATCAATAACTCCTTGCTAACGGGTTTGGTCACATAGCCAACGGCGCCTAACGCAAATCCGGTTTCTCTATCTTTTGTTATGGAAATAATAATAACAGGGATGTCTTTGGTGTCGGGATTTTTCTTTAAGGCCTGTAACACCTCCCACCCATCCATATCGGGCATCAGGATGTCGAGTGTTATGGCAAAGGGACGATAACTTTCAGCAAGGTTAAGGGCTTCTTTACCTGATGTGGCTGCGATGGTATTATAGCCTTCGTGAAGCAAGCTGCTGGAAATCAGATTGGCAGCTTCAGGGTCGTCGTCCACAATCAGAACGGTTTTGCGCTCCGGTTTGATCCCAGCATGAGGTTTATGACGCGGCGGCTCAACCAGGGGTTCCGCGCCGTGCCATTTAATGGGCAAAGTCAGGACAAATGTGGAGCCTTTATGAAGAATACTCTCTACAGTGATGTTTCCACCCAGCATCTTGGCGGATTTATGGGCAATGGCAAGTCCAAGCCCTGTGCCTTCGAATTTCCTGGAAGATGACCCGTCAACCTGTCTGAATTCCTCAAAGATTTCATGAAGGTGTTCTTGCGGTATGCCGATTCCGGTGTCGGCAACGGCAATATAGATATTTTCTTCGTCATTTCTGCCCGTTATGGTTACGTTTCCCCTGTCTGTAAATTTTACTGCATTTCCGATGATGTTTTGAAGTATCTGATGGACCCTGGCTTCGTCGCTTTCAATGGGCGGAAATTTTTCAGGAAACGCTGAGTTCATTTGAACATCTTTCTCCCCGGCCAGGGGCGTAAGGGTTTCCATAATCGCTTCTGCTGTCGAGCGTGGGGAAAAGATTTTTGGGTTCAAATCCATCCTGCCTGCCTCTATCTTGGACAGATCAAGGATGTCATTAATCAGCGCAAGCAGATTTTTCCCATTGCGCTCAATGATTTCCATATAAGAGACTTCTTCCTCTGAAATCTTCTGCTTCGTCTGAAGGATCAGCACCTTTGAAAGTGCCATGATCGAGTTAAGGGGGGTCCTGAGTTCGTGGCTCATATTGGATAAGAACTGACTCTTTAGTCGATTGGCTTCCTCGACCTCCTGCCGTCTTATTTCCAGTTCCAGGTTTTGATTGCGCAGTTCATCTGACTTTTGAATCAGCTCTTTTGTCTGGGCGCGTAACATTCTTGCCTGGGATTCCAGCTCCTCGTTTTTTTCTTTTAACTGATCGGCAAGATTTCTTGTCTTTTCATTTGCCAAAAGATTTGAATATGCCGTGCTCAAACCCATCCCCCAGGAGTGGTTGATAATATCCAGGTGCTTGCTGGAATAGTCCTTAACACTTGCCAGGGAGATAATGGCGACCACTTTGCCGTCCATAACAATGGGGATGCTGATAATCCCCTTCGGAATTACGGTACCTGTGAACGTCCTGAATTTAAAAACAGTATCTTCAGGAATATCTTCGATATGGGATACCTGTCGGGTTGCCAAGACCTTGCCGAATTCGCCTTCGAAATTGTTCGCATCAAAATAGGCCATTAACTCAGGCATCACCCCGATAGAAGCAAGATGCTCGAACCGATCATTGTTTTCGTTAAGCACATAAAAGGAACCGAGGGCTGAATGGGTGGCCGCCATCAGTGCGTTCAGGAGCTTCAAGGCGAAATCCCTGGTGTCTCTTCCAGCGGCCATTGTCTCAGTGATTCTGGAGCCTGCCTGCTCAACTTCCATTTGAGACTTCAGGGAATCGGCCATGTTGTTGAATGACTGTGCCAAAAAACCAAACTCGTCCGAAGGGAAGGTAATGTTTCTGGCTGACAGATCCCCTTCCTTGATCTTTTTTGAAACATCCGTCATTTCAAGGACTGGCCGCGAAATGCTGCTGCCCAACAGAAAGGAAGCCATAAAGACACCCATTACAGACAAAAGTATCATCAGAGAAAAATGCACCAACATTGCTCTAATGGGTGCATTTAACTCATCCAGATCCTGTTTTGCTACAACTCCCCACTGCGTCACGGGTATATACCCGTATGCGGAAAGGACTGTTTTGCCCCTGTAATCCATTGATTTGATGATGCCGGTTTTCCCCTGAGATGCAAGTTTGGAAGGTTCGGCGGTTAATTTCAGGCTCAATGGGGCCCCTGGATACCCCTTCAATTTGCTTAAGGCTGTTCGGTCATTATCAACGATGAAGGTCTCTCCTGTTTCGCCCAAACCTGAACGATCCTCGATCAGATCATAGATCGTATAATCCAGGTTAATTCTTAAAACCAATACCCCTACAATATGTAGGCCATTATGTAAGCGACAGCGGATAGGATAGGAAATGGTCATGGAGGTTTTGTCCAGGGTTTTTGAATAGAAAATATTCTTGATGTAAAGCTCGCCGGTCTTTAATACCTCAGTGAAGTAGGGATTGTCCGATCGATTCGCACCCTCAAGGCGTTTGTTGGTTGATATCTTAATTTGTCCGGAACCAGGATCAATAATATAGGCCTCATTATATGTCTCATAGATTCTGACATATTCAGACAGATATTCCCGGATGCTCTGAAAAATATCCATATGCCGTTGCGATTGGGGCCGGCTGTCAAATAAATATTCTAAAGATTTCATTTCAGGGTCGTTGGCTAAGCTTTGAATATCGCTGGACCTCTCATTTAACCATACATTTATTTGCTTTATTTTCAGATCTCTAATTGCTGCAATTTTGTCAAACGACCTTTTTTGAACCGTTTTCACCCTTTGTTGATAGCTGATGGTACTGACAATTATCAAAGGAATCAGGGCAACCACGAGAAACCAGAAGGTCAGGCGGTTTCTGATGCGCTTAAACTGAAAAATCGTTTTCATCTCTTTAAATTACCCTCATAGCAGTATTTACGAATATCTCCCGAGCATAGTTCTTCCATAGCGCTAACCTTTCTATGCAAGGATACTATGGCTTTTTGCAAGCGTTCACAGGTTCAGCGGTTCACGGTTCAGCGGTTCAAGGTTAGGGATTCACCATGGTCTGGAACATTGAATCCTGAGTTATAAATTGAAAAGTCATGAAAAAACCATTCATGGATATTGGTGCTTGGGAACCTGCGCGGGAACAAACGCACAAGGTCTATGATCTGATGCTCCCTACCCGTCATTGCCGGTTTTATTATATACGTTCCAGCCTATGAGGCAGGTTAACGAAATGCAGTTAACCCTGAACCGTGAACCATTGAACCCGTGAACGGCTACTGTTTTTTACACATGTTTCGATGTATTTTGTTGGTTCATAAGAGTTTTATACATGAATTTGTTCTAAACTTCAATTATTCCGGGAAGCCACAAGTTTCGCAGAAGTGAAGATTATCATGTTTTAACCTTTTTAGTTTTTGGCGGTGTACTTCTCCTCTAACGATGCCACCGCCTTTTTTTGCATAAAAAAAGGGCCATCAACTGGCCCTCTTTAATTCGATAATCTTATCAACTTGTCAAATTATTTAGGAATTTCTTGCTCTTTTTAATTCAATATGTTCTGGATGCCCCCGGCTAACCCCATGCCGGGACAGGCTCCTCAGAGCCTGCCCCGGACTTGATCCGGGGTCCGGCATGACGATTTCGGACTTTTTACGGGATGGTCATTGTTCCCGACGTATGTTCACTGTACAAACCGACGAAAACACAGCTTGA
>JAFDJF010000271.1 GCA_019307645.1 Deltaproteobacteria bacterium | reverse complement strand
CTATTTTGTCCAATCTCTGCGTCGGATTCGGATTTTAATCCTCGAAATATTACCATATATTCCTGTGGTTAGAATCCTAATCCTCCTTGACCTTGGACAAAATATCTCATTTCTGGATGGACACTAGTTATAGAATTTATATGAAAATTTTCACCAACTTATTGAGACGCTAAAGACCGATGACATCAACGTACATACACGCACGTATTTTACATGCCTTAATAATATTGTCAATACTTTCTTATTTAGTGCCCATCCATAAACGGCTATTTTGCCCTATCTCTGCGTCGAATTCCACAAGCCATGCGCTGAGATTTGGTAAACCCTAACGTTGCATAAAATTTGAGTTCAAAACGCTCTAGGTTAGGCCAGCAAGGGATGTTTGGCCATTTTTAGGGACGAAAGCGTATTAAACATACGGTGAGGTCTTAAAAATGGACAAACATTTCTTGATGGCCTGATATAGAGAGAGCGAAGCGCTTTTGGACCAAAGATTTATGCAGCGTTAGGGTAAAGGCAGGTGTTTTGAAATTGTCTCACAGGATAAATCTTGACATTTATTCTAAGATTCAATTAAACACATACTCTTGTGTATGTTCATCACCCTGTATAGATTGACCGGGATCCGAATGATTTAAATGGATCAAGTCTATCAAAATAGGTTTTAAACCAACAACAAGGAAACATGAAAGGAGTGAATTATGAAAATTGAAGGTAAAACCGCCATGGTCACCGGAGGTGCCAGTGGACTGGGAATGGCTACTGTGCGTCACTTGCACAGTCTGGGCGCAAATGTCGTGATTGCTGACCTAAATGCAGAGAGCGGGAAGACTTTCTGTTCCGAGCTGGGAAGCAACGCAGCCTTTGCCGAGACCAATGTAACGCAAACGGAAACCGTTCAGGCGGCCGTGGATCTGGCAGTGGAAAAATTTGGTGGCATCCATGTCCTGGTAAATTGTGCCGGAACCGGTTCAGCCATGAAACTCGTTGGAAAAAACGGGCCTCATGATTTGGATGTTTTCAGACAAATTGTTGACCTCAATCTTATCGGAACATTCGATGCATCACGATTGTCGGCTTTCAAAATGCAGGATAATGAGCCTGATGAAAACGGAGAAAGGGGCGTGATTGTAAACTGTGCTTCCGTTGCCGCTTTTGAGGGCCAGATGGGACAGGTGGCCTATGCGGCTTCGAAAGCCGGCGTGGTGGGTATGACCCTGACCATCGCAAGAGATATGGGTCGTTCCGGTATCAGGTGTTGTACCATAGCCCCGGGCGTTTTTGATACGCCCCTGATGGCCCTGGCTCCGGAAGAAGTGAAAGCAGGCATTTCCGCAACGGTGCCTTTTCCCCAACGTCTTGGGAATCCGAAAGAATTCGCTGCGCTGGCACAGCATATCATAGAAAATTCTTACCTGAACGGAGAAATTATCCGATTGGATGGAGCTGTCCGGATGCAGCCGAGGTAACCGAAGAATACTAATTTGAGGCCTCGGAATCTTGACGATTCCGTAAAAAGTCCGAAATCGTCATGATTGATATAACTGGATTCCGGCCTTCGCCGGAATGACGAAGGAGGGTGTTTCCCGACTTTTTACGAGTTCATCAATCTTGATGGTCTTGCAAAAAGTTAATATTTAGGGTCTGAAAGAAAACTAGGATTTTTCATCAAGATCAAGGAAGTTAAGATCTCCGTTCAAAAAAAAAGGGCCCCAGCCATTCAGCAGGGGCCCTTTTTTAAAGGAGTGGCAACTTAGGACTACCAAACCTAAGCTAAATCTGAGTGCCAAAAATGTGAATTTATTTTTGCGCGAACCCTTAGTGCCAGGTCAGGGTCGTCAGGCTATATCACCGCCTTCCTGCACCGGTACAATTTCCACGATGCAGTAGCCGACTTTTTTACCTTTATCGTTTATCACATCACACAGGCCCTCCCAGTAAAAGCCGGCAGGGTGTATATTGATCTGGTTGTCGGTAAGCGGGATGACCTGGTAGTTTTTATCCTTGAACGGAACTGTAAAATTCCAGCCCAGTCCCATTTTGTCAGTCTCTATGCCGTCGACCTTTACATATTTATTGATTGTGTATGAATAGTCGCTGAAGATAGTGGCCTTGCCCTTTTTGTCAACATAAGTCCCGGTGTTTTCTTTGAAATCCGGCTGATTGGGCCATGCAAAAATCATGAACTCTTCGCCATCAAAGAACCTGAATGAAAACCAGTCCCAGTTAAAGTTTTTAAACGGACCCCACTGGCGGTCAAACCAGGTCTGTCCCTGTACCGGTATTTCAACCAGCACATTATTTGTGTGCCTGTAGGTGATTGTACCGGTGGTTTCCATATTGGTGTAGGAACAATATACGGTTCGTTCTTCTTTATTGTCAGGCAAACCCATGGTAAGCACACCGTTGTCACCATGCCACACAGGATCTTTTCTGGGAGTCAGTACCAGGTCATACTGGACATCGGTCCCCTTTCCCTGGAGTTTGATCTGGTTACCTTCATTCACACAGTAACTGTTGGGCATAATGACTTCAGTATCATTGGCATAATATTCGTCTGTCACCTCAGTGGGCGCCAGTTCATAAATTCGACAGTTATGCCTGTAGTCATTGAATCCAAGAAAACCCACATACAGTTCCGTATCTCCAAAATACTGGCGGATACAGGTATATTGATAAAAATAGACTTCTTCAGGGTTTGCCAGTCCATGCACACAACCGGTGCAGTACCACCATCCCCACACACCTTCATGCGGTGCCCATTCTTCCAGTGTTGAGCCGTGGTCTTTTTCACGGTACGGAATCAGTTTATGTTTTTCGCTCATTTTTCCCCCTTTGGTTGCAATATTTTAGTTTTCAGGCTGAATTTTCTATGTAACTTATAAGAACGGGGTAAAATATCAATATCAAATCTTTTCTCAGTAAATACCCATATGAAATGAGTATTTTTATTCGACTTTTAAAACCTAGCCCTCAGGACCCGGATTCTTTACTTTTGCGCGTATCCTTACTTGAGAGACATAAGATAGGTAGCAAGGCTGGCCCGTTTGTTGTTTATCCCAAACTTTTTCCGAATACTGTATCTGTGGTTGTCGATAGTACGTGATGACATTTTCAGAATCTCTGCAATTTCCTTGGTGGTTTTTCCCTGCTTGATGAAGCTGGCGATACGGATTTCCATGGGGGTGAGGGCAAGATACTTTGAAGAAAGTTCCCGTACAAACGGTGATATTATATTGTTCAGGTTGTATTCGAGGATGTCTGCCAAGGCTTTCTGGCGATCATCCAGCCTGCCGGTTTTCATCTCTTCTAAAGACGGCATGACCAGTTCCTTTACATTCAGCAGTATCTTCTCTTCGGTTTCTGATTTGTCTTCCTCTCTTTTTTCCAATAAAACCTTTAACGCTGTATTTGCCTCCTCCAGATTCCGGGTGCGCTTGTTCACCAGATTTTCAAGATCGTCCCTGTGCTTTGTAAGCGCATCTTCAGCCTGCTTTCGCTTTGTAATATCGTGTGAAAATACGGCAATTCTGGATACCTTGCTGTTCAGTTCCAGAACCGGATAAACAACGTGGTCATTCCACATGCCCAGGAATTCCAGTTCAAACCGGACAGAATTGCCTGTTTGAAGAACCTTCCTGGATACATCCCTGTAAGCTGAAAGTTCTCCGGGAATCAGATCCCACAGACACCGCCCCACCACTTCATCAATGGCCCTGTTGAACCGTTGTGCATATGCCTCATTCAGATCCAGGATGATTCCGTCTTTATTAAGCAGCAATACAGCGTCAGTTGTCGCATTTAACAGCGCCCTTGCCATTTCTTCGCTTTCCTGAAGTGCGAATTCAGCGCGTTTTCGGTCGGTAATGTCCCTGATAATATTTAAAATCCCTTTAACCTTCCCGTCAATTTCCAATAATTTAGCATTAACTTCAATAAATACCGGGGTCCCGTCTTTACGGAAAACCTCAATCTCGGTTACCTGAAGTGGGATTTTTTTGAATGAATGTTTAAAATTGTCAGCCAGCAGTTTTGCGTCTTCCGGCTTGAACAACCCCAGTTCATTAAAATATTTGCCGATGGTTTCTTCCCGGGTCCATCCCAGAATGTCCCGGGTGGCTTCATTGACTTCGATAATTTTACCTTCCGTGTCCACATAAACGATTTCATCATTTGCATTTTCAAAAAATGTTTTAAACTTTTTTTCGCTTTCCTGAAGAACGGCCACTTTAGCTTTTAATTCAGAAAGTTCTTTGTTGTAAAAGGCATGTAAATCAGCTTCATTGATCCGGGATGGTGTGCCGGATATGGTAGCGGATTCCCCTGCTGTTGACTCCAAATGTTTGTCTACAATTTCAAGGTCACAGATACGTGCAATGGATTTGCAAAGACGGACCATGGCGTTGCGGTCTAATTCATCCGCTCTTCCAAAATTATGAATAATGCGGGGAACAGGTTTTTTTGTCCTGGGATTGCGCTCGTTGTGCGCCAGCTGGTAATATTTTACAATACTTCCATTTTTGTTTTTTCGTGTCAGTGTTCTTAGATACATACTTACAGATAGATTATTACTCATTAAAATGTCAAGAGATATTGTTGAAGTGTTGCTCTACTTGTATATAAGTCAATGGCAAAAACTTAAGGCGCACGGCTTAGGGCACACGGCTCACGGTAAAAAAGGAATTTTTCAATTGATAATAAAAACTTCCTCTGAAATTAAAATGTTCGGAGAGAGTAAACGGTTGCAAAGCATGTCCTTCACCTTTCGCCGTACGCCTTATGCCGTACGCATTTCTCGATCACCGGATAGGAGATTTCCTTAAATTAATGCCATTGGTTGTAAGTACATTGACTATTGATAATTGTGGTTTGATGATTTATGGTATATTATTAATATTGCCGGTTAGCCAGTTGACCGGTAAGGGTTCGCGTAAAAATGACCTGAACATGAGATGCCAAAATGTGAAGAGTTATTTTTATGCGAACCCTAAGTCCTGAGGATTTAGAATGACCTGTTTTGGAAGGAGGCTACATGTCAGAGAAAAAGAAAGTACAGATCATCGCCAGTGA
>JAFDJF010000270.1 GCA_019307645.1 Deltaproteobacteria bacterium | reverse complement strand
GACCCGTAAACTGGAACTCCTGATCCGGGAGGCTGTGGCGCACGGCTGTGATACCCTGGTGACCAGCGGTGGGATACAGTCAAATTTTTGCCGTATTGCTGCTGCAGCCGGTGTTGTGGCCGGCATGTCCGTAACCCTGATTTTAGGGGGCAGGCCTCCGAAAAATCTCTCCGGAAATCTCATCCTGAACAACCTTCTGGGAGCAGATATTCGGTATGTTGACAGTCATGACTGGAACGAATTGGAAGCAGAGGTCGAGAAAGCTGTCAGGGGCTTGAAGGCGAAGGGCCGAAAGGTCTTCAGTATTCCCATCGGCGGTTCTGTGCCCGTGGGGGCGGTTGCCTATGTGAGTGCCTTTCTGGAGATCCTGGAAGACGAAAATCGGATAGGCACCTCCTTTGACCAGATTATCCATGCCTCAGGTTCAGGAGGCACTCAGGCCGGTCTTGTGGTGGGAAAAGAGATGACGGGTTGGCCCGGCAGGATCAGCGGCGTCTCTGTTGCCATGGACCGGAGGGAGCTGGGGGAGAAGGTCTACAAACTTGCCCTTGAAGCGGGGAGTCTTCTGGGGGGAAGGGTAGAGCGTGAGTCGATCCTGGTGGATGATCGTTTCCTTGGACCGGGTTATGCGGTCCGTACTCCCGAAGCTGAAAAGGCAATTGAATATTTTGCACGGCATGAGGGGCTTTTTCTGGATCATGTCTATACAGGCAAGGCGGCCTCTGCTCTGCTGTCGTGGCTCGATCAGGGCAGAATGACCGGAAAGACAATCCTTTTTATCCATACTGGCGGTCAGCCTGAGCTGTTTTCTGAGACATAATCGACCAATGCAGAGCCGCCGAAACACTCCTCTTTTTTGACTGTCCTCTGACAACGGACTACTGACACTACACAATTCCCCCTACAAAATTAAGTTTCTTTTTTCCCAGGATGTTGATAAACTTCATTTGTACAAAAAGGCCTTGTAAGACTAGGAGGCTGTCCGAGAATAGCAATTTTTTCCAAAATCGAGGCATCCGAAAAAAATTACCGCAGGCATATAGTTGATATTCCGAGGATAATTTTTTGAGGATAACGAAGAGTTTGGGGAAAAGGGCATTCTCGGACAGCCTCCTAGGAGAAGCATCCGGCTTTCTTCTGACGTATTAGGCAAAAACACCGCCAGCATAAGCACATGAATCTGCCTTTGCCATGAGAGGCATCCAGGTTACCAAGACCTCACTCGGCCAGTGTCAATCTGGACAAAATCCAGATTTTTGTAGTATCCCACGCCACCTCGCTTCATAGCCAAGGCTGTTTTCCTGATGCTGGCTGTATCCACGCCGGGCAAACGGAAATCGAGGGCTTTTCCATGCATGTGCATACTGCCCTTAGCGACCCCCGAGCTTCTTTCACGTAGTTTCTGATTGGTTTTCGGTGAGCGATACCCGCTTATGATGTGCACCTTACCGTAGTAATCCAGTTCTGTAAGAAGATCATAAAGAAAATCGAGGAGAACAGGGTCGATAGGGTGGATTTCGCCGCTGCGATGGTCACGAAGAATATGATCAATTTTTCTTAGGGCCTCGGGCACAAACACCTCACCCCGTTTATAGATGACATCCACGCGCTCATCCGTATGCGTATTGAAGAACTTGAGTCTGCGCTCTTTGTTCTCGGGTTCGGCCAGACATGGGTATCCATACGATCCAATGATAACGGCGCTCAGCGAAACAAGTAAAATAGCTTTTCGAAAAAATCGATCCATCCTAAGGGTTCGCGCAAAACAGCGCCTTTTCAAGAAGGGCGTCCCTTCCATAGACATCTTCTCTGAAATTAATCTTGCCGCTCTCTGGATCAACAACCAAGGTTCGATACAAAATAAGGACAGGGAACGGTTTTTTGAGCACAACCACTTTTCGTTTCCCGCTGGCGATGATTTCGTTTATGTGCTCTATTCCAAATCCCTCTGCTTCACCTCCGAGAATGTAAGCTGCAAGTTCGGCGGGTTTGCTCACACGGATACAGCCGTGGCTGAAGGCGCGCTTTTCCATCTTAAAGAGGCTGTGAGAGGGTGTATCATGAAGGTACACACTATACTTATTGGGAAACATGAATTTGACAGTGCCGAGTGCATTTCTGGGGCCGGGTTCCTGCCGTATATGGAGTCGGGCAATATCTTTTCTTCCCATGCCTTGCCAGTCCAGAGCGGTTGAATCCAATTCCTTTGCATCCGGTTCCCAGCTGCTGAATACACGAAAATTGCGCTCTTTCAGGTAATTGGGATTCTTTTTCAATTTTGGAAGCATTTCATCCATGGCTATGCTCGTCGGCACATTCCAGTAGGGATTGAATTCAATATATTTGATCGCGTCACTGAAAACCGGGGTTTCGTGGTATTCCCTGCCCACAATGACGGGCATTTCGATCTCGAAGACCCCCTTATTTACGCCTCCAGCCCGAAAGCCTGCGATGTTTACGGCAATAAACGGTTCCTCCATGTGGTGACTCAACCAACGATAGCGCTCCATATTGACAAGAATTTGACGGATCCGGGAATCAACCGGCACATTCATCGCTGAAAGGGTCTTAGCGCCCACGACCCCGTCGGCGGTAAGCCCATGACGCGACTGAAAGGCTTTTACGGCCTCAACGACTTCATTATCGTAGATCATTCCGTCTAAATGATCAGATGCGAGATCTCCCGTGACGGCAAGCCTCTTTCGTATGAGCCCTACACGTTCGTTTTGCATATCCGGTTTTAGCACTTTACCTTCAGGAACCATGTCCCAACCGCCCTTGTTTTCAATGGCTCGATATTCTGCCAGAACCTTCATGAGTTTTTTGTATTGAGAATAGGGCGGCATCTGCTCGTCAAGAAATGCCTCTATATTCGGGGTTGAAAGGGCCTGTTCCGTGATCTGGTCCCAGTCGACATCAACGTTACGAGCCGATGCAAAGAGTTCTGGGTCCAGCTTGCGGGGTTCACTGCGACCGAAACGCAGATCCCACACATAATTTCGTAGCCCAAGGGTGAGAAGGATATCCAGTCGAGCCAGGTTCAAGGCATCAGTGCTGTTCCAGTATTTCTCAATTCTGTCTGCAAAATACCGCTGGGGATCAAGCCCGTGACTGCCAGTGGCCTGAAGTGCATCCAGAATGGCTTTTGCACGCTTTCCAGGCCCGTTAGTACTGACCCAAAATCCCTGAAGATTATTGTCATGGTACAATTCCCAAAGTTTCAGGTCGATACTTTCTGAATCCATTCCATTTCCCTCGACCCCCAGGAACCTTGCCGGCTGGATTTGGAGGGTTTCGAGAAAAGCCTCCTGCATTTCTTCCGTGTCAACAGCAAACAGCTCAGTTGGCCAGAGCAGGGCCATCAGGACAAAGATAAAGCGAATCATGATCATCCTTCGTGCGTGATAAGCGTGACGTATGTGAAAAATGGGGTCAGCCCTTGACATATGACAATTTACTTAAGATGTTATTTGTGTTTCTTTTCATGTCCTTATTATGTGCAAGATCTTTTGAAAAAAATATCCGTTTCCGATCGATGCCGCGTGCAGTTATATGATAGAATGCACCTTTGTATTGAATCCTTAAAGGTCCAGCCATGAAATCAGTTAATTCCTCCTAATGTTTCACGCCTGACCGGCGCTGCCAAGGACGTGCTCATTCTTATATTTTACCATCTTGATAAGCTCGTCCCGTGCCGGTCCCAGATATTTGCGGGGGTCGAACTCAGACGGGTTTTCGGCGAATACTTTTCGGATCATCGCTGTTATGGCCAGCCGGCCGTCACTGTCGATATTGATTTTACAAACAGCCGACTGGGCGGCCCTTCTTAATTGTTCTGCAGGAATTCCGACCGCATCGTCCATTTTACCGCCGAATGAGTTGATCATCTTGACATACTCCGGCTCGACGGATGAGGCCCCGTGCAGGACTATGGGAAATTCCGGCACGCGTCTTGCGATCTCTTCCAAAATGTCGAACCGTAAAGACGGGACTTCTTCCCCTGGTTTTACCTTGAATTTGTAGGCACCGTGGGAGGTGCCGATGGATATGGCAAGGCTGTCCACACCGGTTTTTACGACAAACGCTTCGACTTCTTCCTGTTTTGTAAAATGCGAAACGTCATGGGAAACTTCATCCTCAACTCCGGCCAATACCCCCAATTCACCTTCTACGGTAACTTCACGTTCATGCGCATAATCAACCACCTGGCGGGTCAGCGCTGCATTGTCCTCAAACGGATGGTGGGACCCGTCGAGCATTACCGAGGAAAAGCCCGAATCAATACAGGATTTGGCCAGTTCGAGGCTGCCGCCGTGATCCAGATGCAACGCAATCGGGATCCCGACACCCAGTGCTTTGACCATCTGCACAGCCCCCATTGCCATGTAAGGCAGAAACGTCGGGTCGGCATACTTTCGGGCGCTGCCGGACACCTGCAAAATCACCGGCGATTTTGATCCCACGCATCCCATAATGATCCCCTGGAGCTGCTCCATATTATTAAAGTTATAGGCCGGGACGGCATAACCGCCCGCCATCGCCTTTTCAAACATGTCTTTGGTATTGACTAACCCCAGTTCAGCGTAATGCTTTGCGTCCGCCATGGGAACCTCCGTTAAATTAGGTCATCAATGGATGGCAACCTCTTGCGTACAAGGGATTCTGAGTGACCGCCTATCTCGAACTTTCCAGAACCAACTCAGTTGTTATCCCGGGAAACTAATACCGCACCGGACGAATAAAGCCGCTTTTTCCGGCGAATTTCACTTCACTGCCCAAGTCTTCCTCGATCCGCAACAACTGGTTATATTTTTCAACCCGCTCGCCCCTGCCAGCGGGCATGGACGCCACGTGCCGTTCCGTTGCCCTTTCAGCTTCGCGG
>JAFDJF010000269.1 GCA_019307645.1 Deltaproteobacteria bacterium | reverse complement strand
GGCTCTGATCCGGCATCCAGAACATATTGATATAACTGGCTTCTCCGATAAATCGAAAAATGAGGAGAAACGGTGTTTTTCGACTTTTTAGGGAATTGTCAACCTTGCGAACATTTTTATTTTGGCCTGACTTTTGCATAAATTACTAGACATGCCACCTGGAAGTTCAAGAAAGGCACGACACGTTATAAGCTTTAACGATGCCAATACATTAGCGGAGACATGAAATGAACAGTCCCAATGGTCAGAACCAGTTGAGGGCATGCCTGGAAAAGAGACGACACCCCAGAATACCGTGCAGCGCGCCCATAGAATACATTGCCCGGGATCGTACATTCAGGAATCTATCTCGGGATATAAGTACCAGTGGTTTGTTTTTCGAAACATGGAATGCCTTCTCTGTGGGAGAAACAATAGCCATGGCCCTTCCACTTGAAAAACAGGCACCCGTCAAACTCAAAGGAAAAGTTGTCAGGATCGACAAACAGGGGATCGGCATTGAGTTTGTTTGATTTTGTCATATATTATCTCGCCTGAAAGATCTATTTTCGTAACAGTTTAACAGCGCTTTAAAGCCGGGTCAGGCCGTGGGTCTCTTTTTAGAAGCCCGCATCACAAATGACGGCGGCGATTACGCCCGCCAGGCCCTGATTTCAAGCAACGTAAAGGCAGACAAGGATGACTTGGAGCGGGAGACGCGCTTTGTAGGCCCCTAAAAACAAATTGCGTATCAAGCTGCCGTCATTTTGGAATGACTCTCAAATATGCGGGCTTCTAAAAAGAGACCCACGGCCTGGCCCGGCTTCATATAATCTAAACTGTTACCTATCCTCTAATCTCTAAACAATGATGTATCCGTTTGTTTCGTTTAAAATCCCTGGGAATTGTTGCCTGGGTGATGTCTTTAATCTTCCACTCCGACAGTGCCTCTCTGTCCAGCCTGAATCTTCGTCTGTTACAGGAAAAAATCAATAAACCACCAGGAGCAAGCAGTTTCAAGACCTGTTTCAGCAGCCTGATGTGGTCTCTCTGGATATCAAATGTATCCTTCATTTTTTTTGAATTAGAAAATGTCGGAGGGGCCAGAAAGATTAAATCATACCGGTCCTTACATCCCTTTATCCATTCCAGACAATCGGCCTGCACCAGCCTGTTCCTGCTGCTGCTAAAACCGTTGAGAGCGAGGTTCTTTTCTGCCCACGACAGATAGGTATGAGACAAATCAACACTGGTGGTATGTCTGGCGCTGCCTGCTGCGGCATAGACTGTAGCCGTTCCGGTATAGCAGAACAGATTCAACATGCGTTTCCCGGAAGAATAATCTTTGATTAGCTGCCGCGTGATACGGTGATCGAGAAACAGACCTGTGTCCAGATAATCCACCAGATTCACTAGAAAACGCAGCCCGTTTTCCTGCACATCAAAAAACCGGCCTGAAGTATCGAATTTTTCGTATTGGTCTTTTCCTTTCATCCTTTTCCTGACCTTTAAAACAATTTTTTCCGGCGGTGCCTTTAGCGCTTCCGGCAATACAGACATGATCTGTTTAAGTCGGCGCCTTGCATTTTCAGGGAGTACCCCTTCCGGTGCCTGGTACTCCTGCACATGCACCCAGTCATTATAGATATCTATGGCCACAGCATATTCCGGCATGTCTGCGTCATACAGGCGGTAGCAGCTGATGCCCTCTCTGAAAGCCCATTTGCCAATATTCTTCAAATTCTTTTTCAGGCGGTTTGCAAACATTTCCGCGCCTGAATCTAAAACGGGCTTTCCCGCCTGCTCCGACAAGAGCTTGCCGGGTGACCTCTTGTGCATGTACCACGATTCCCGGATTTCAAAATTCAGAAGCCTGCAGGGCAGTGCTCCGTTAAATAATTTGTAATATTTCTTAGCGCGAATCCCCATGTGTTTGGCAAGATCGGGGTTGCCCGTAAATACACTTGCATGCCATCCTGAAAAATCCGCCTTCAGACGGTCTCCCAGACAACGGAAAAGCGGCTCAAGAGTTTTCCTTTCACCCATGCGTTCCCCATAAGGCGGATTGGTTATAAGCAGGCCTGATACCGGGCTTTCAGGAGCCCGCAGGGCTTCAACATCCCGGCAGTCAAATTTGATGAATTCCGACAGGCCTGCACGGGCAGCATTGGTAATCGCCTGTCTTACAATCTCTTTGTCTGAATCAAAACCAAAAAACCGCGGTTTAGATGTCTTAATACCCCTTTGAGCCCTTTTTCTTGCCTCCTGCAGCAAGTTTTTCCACGCAGATTGGTCATGCCCCTTCCATCCAAGAAAACCGAAATACTCTCTGCCGAGTCCTGGGGCCATATCAAAGGCCATCATGGATGCTTCTATCAGAAGTGTCCCTGACCCGCACATGGGATCAACCAGGGGTACGCCGTCCCCTGCGATTTCAAGCCATCCTGCTCGAACTAAAATAGCGGCAGCCAGGTTTTCCTTGAGAGGTGCAGCGCCGCCTTCCACCCGGTAACCGCGTTTGTGCAGGCTGTCCCCTGATAAATCCAGAGAAAGCGTTGCCATATCATGCTTCAGAAACACATTTAATCGGACATCAGGCTGCTCCGTATTAATAGAGGGACGATCTGCGAAGCGTTGGTTAAACTGATCGACAATGGCATCCTTAACCCTTAATTTGGCATACTGGGAATGGAACCTTCTGGAACCGGTCTCAGAAAAATCTACTGCCAGTGTCCCGCTCACTTTCATGTGGTCATCCCAGTTGATCATTGAATATACTTTCTCATAGAGATCATCAGGTGTCTTTGCCCTGAAATGAGCCAGAACCATAAGCACACGGTTGGCCAGACGCGACCACAAGCAGACCCGATAGACGGTTTCAAGGGTGCCCTTAAAATTGACACCGGCACGTGTCTGCTTTGCTTCTTTGACCCCCAGGCTGACAAGCTCCTGATAAAGGATCTCTTCGATGCCTTTGGGGCACGTGGCAAAAAATGTTAACTGCTCATTCATAAGACTGATACCCGGATTAAAAAGGGAGTTTTTGAGATTGCGCAAGTGAAACGGTCTTTGCCGGCGGGTTTTTTCCAGCGTCAGGGTACAGTTTAAATCTTGCACCAAGAATCAGCGACCAATGACCCTGCTCAAATGTCTGACCGTGGTATTCCTCCCTGGGGCCGTAGGTAAACATTACACTGGCGTTTAGCTCTGTAGATTCCGACATGCTGTAAGCCAGCCCAACCGTAGGATTCCAAAGATCAATGTCGAGGGTTCCCGGATTTAAGCCTTTGTCACTCGTTGCTCCCTGGACATATTTCAATCCTGCCTTGAAAGCAAGATCACTTCCAACCCTATATTCCATTCCAATTCCCACAAGCCAGCTGTTCCTGTAATGCGTGTCTATTTCATTCTTGGGTAACCCTTCTATCCTGACAGTGATTTCATCCATGTCGCCCCATAGTCTATAGGACAACGCCATTGCGAGCGTGAGTTTTGGATTCGGCTGATACCCAACCCCAAGATCAAATGAATATGGAAATGTCATTTCGATCTCTGAATCATATTTTATTCCACCAATTTTTTCGGTACCATCCAAATCTATGGGGACGGCACTCCTTGCTACCAATCCCGCACACCACTCCTCACTGATTTGATACATGAGCCCAATGTAACCACCATAACCGGCAAGCCCATCATAGTCACTGACCGTCCTTGCACCAATATCTGTATTGAAAAAATCTTGTTCCATGGTACCATAATATAAAGATGCAGATGCACCAAGGGATAACTTCGGGCTCAACTTACGGGCCGCAGCAAGAGTTATGGCAATAAAAGCTGCTGAAGCTTCATAATCATAGGGTGTATTTTGAAACTGTTGATATTCAGTGCCTCCACCGGCATATGGCACATAGAATCCGTATCCAAATGCCCAATTTTCAAATGTCCTGGAAAGAAAAAATCCCGGGACAATGAATATCGGATTACTTTCATCTTCAATGGAATTTGCCTTATATTTAAAAGTCGCATGAGTAAAATAAGCATATCCTGAAGAATACCAAATATCTTTTTCATTAAATGCCAGACCTGCAGGGTTAAAATAAACGGCTGAAGCATCATCTACGGCACCGGTAAGGGCATTTCCCATGGACATCCCCCTCATTCCAATAGCCGTATTATCGAATCCTCCGCCAAAAACGGGACCGACAAAACTAAAACAGGAAAAGACTGCCAGAAACATTATCAGAAAGTTTTTAATCTTCACTGCCACCTCCTTTATTTAATTTTCTCAGATTACAATAACGGCAGGATAAAGGTTGGCTTTCACAATAAATACAACAGGATCGAAGGCAACTTTATAGCTATTGTAAAAGCCAATGCAGCAACTATCCATCACAATATATCTTTTCTATAATAATTTCAATCAGCGATGACTCTGTTCGGGGATCCAAACAAATCGAGGCTTGAAATCTTACATTACATGACTTAATCTCTGCATTCCTTCTGAAGACCAGAGCCTGTAATTCATTGAGTTTGTCGCATCAACATCATAAAACGCCATGCCTTTACAAAAACCGAAACATATTTTTATTCAAGAGGAACTGGAACGTCGTATCCTTCATGGACTTGCATGCGAGTGGGAAAACGCCATTTGGATTCTGACAACTTCTCACAGAAACAGGTTGCCTAAACCCCTGTTCAGTCTCCGGGACATGAAAGGCAGGTGGGGATACTGGTCAGGAAAAAACAATGAGATATGTCTGAGTCGAAATCTTGTGCTTAATCATTCGTGGCATATTGTTCGTGAAATCCTGTTGCATGAAATGGCCCATCAATTTTCTGAACAGGTCTTACGTGCCCATGATGAACCTCCCCATGGTCCGAAATTCCAGAGAGCCTGTCATTTGCTGAG
>JAFDJF010000268.1 GCA_019307645.1 Deltaproteobacteria bacterium | reverse complement strand
TTCCGATTACTTGGGCAGGCTTGCCATCGGAAAAATTGTTAACGGAAACGTAAGAGATAACGATGAAACAGTATGCATAGGTGAAAAGGGGGATCCTCTGCCGCTGAAAGTATCAAAACTGCAGATTTATGAAGGTATGGAATATAAAGAAATTGAGTCTGCGGAACCGGGAGACATTGTCGTGTTGTCAGGCATAAACAATGTCAACATTGGTGACACCATCTGCACAAAAGGCTCTCCAAAGCCCCTAAAAAGAATCTGTGTTGATGAACCTACCGTATCAATGAAGTTCACCTTGAACAACTCGCCCTTTGGCGGAAACGAAGGCCGATTTGTTCAGTTTAGTAAAATACAGGAACGATTAGTCAAAGAGACCCTTCTCAATGTCGCCATAAAAGTAGAAGATACCGAGGAAAAAGAAAGTGCTATTGCGAAGGGAAGAGGCGAGTTTCAGATGGCCATTCTGATTGAGACCATGAGAAGGGAAGGGTATGAGTTCTGCGTGGGAAGGCCTGAAGTAATTTATAAATATATTGATGGAAAAAAAACAGAGCCCATTGAACATCTTTATGTGGATTGTGATGAAAATTTCCAGGGTATTGTCACGGAAAAACTTTCCGTAAGAAAAGGGAAGGTCACGAATCTTGTAAACAATGGTAAAGGCAGAGTAAGGATAGAATTCAGTGTCCCTTCCAAGGCGCTAATCGGATACAGGGATGAGTTTTTGACTGATACAAAGGGAACAGGGATAATGAATTCCTATTTCTCGGGCTATGAAGAATTCAGAGGAGACTTCCCTTCACGTTTTACCGGTTCTATTGTTTCAGACAGACAGGGTAGGGCCGTTGCGTATGCCCTTCACAATCTCGAACCCAGAGGTTCCCTCAGCATTGTCCCAGGAGTTCCGGTATACGAGGGGATGATCATCGGTGAACACAACAGGGAGAACGACATTAACGTAAATCCAACCAAAGAAAAAAAACTTTCAAATGTTCGCGCGGCCGGCAAGGACGACGCGGTCGTTCTTTCGCCCATAAAACCCCTTACCCTTGAGTATGCCATAAACTTTATAAAGGATGACGAACTCGTAGAAGTAACTCCAAAATCCATTCGAATGCGAAAATCCGTACTTTCAGCTCAGGATCGACATCGGTTACGATCAACAAAAAACAAAGGCTAAAGCAGACTTACTTGCTTTCAACTATTTTAATTAATTTCGACTCACCGGTTAAATCTAAAATGACCTTCACGTCTCCATCATTGCGGACGTCGAACGTGACGAAGTTACCTGCCTTGACATTCTTGAATCCATGCGCCTTGAATTTGTCCACGTCAACAACCCTGCCGACGTTTGCATACCCTGGAAGCAGTTGACCGACACTGTGTGTCACTTCAATGCCCGTCTGTTTTTGAAAGTCATTCGTGTTGATATTTCTTGCCTCGCACCATGTGGGTACGGCAAGGGCCAGGAACAACAAAACCATCATAACTCGTTTTAACATACTATTACCTCCCTATAGTTTGATTTTCACCTCACGACTCCTGCCCGGAAGGCGGATCAAGATAGTGAGCAGATATGAAAAAATAATTCAACTAATATCGCAATATCCACCATTGAGTCAAACTCAAAATAGGTTTATATCCAAATTTTTCTCTACGAACTTTGATTGACAACCGAGGGCTGAAGCCGGACGTCGGAAGACAGCGCAGATTTTGGCAAAAAAAGCCGTCACTCTCTTTTGAAAGTGGCGGCTTTTTTAGATTTTGCAGGAGCCGGTTTATTTTAACAGGAACTACAGGAACTCCCGCATGTACTTTCAGGTTTCGGTATGTTTGAAGAGATATCGAATCCGGCTCCCATGGGAGTGTCAATATAATCAACTTTTACCGGCTTTATTTTTTCATAGAATTCCTTTTCCACTACGAAAGTAAGCCCCCTGTCATCAAATGATTCATCATCATCTTTTAGCTCATCCAGAGCTAAACCCAATGAGGGACCGGATCACCCTCCCTGGGACATCATAAGCCGGATGGGGGGGAATTCATCTTTGTCTTTTAAAAAATCTTTTATCATATCACTCGCTTTTTCTGTAATCTCAAACATTTTTATACCTCCTTTTGAACGTTTCGATAAGAGTTTTTAAAAAGTGCCTCAAATATGTTCCTGTGTGACGGCAAGACCAGGTCGCCGATAAAGCTCAAGAAGTCATCTCAGGTGGCCGAAACCGTCAGTCATTTGTTATTTCCATGTGAAACCGCATTTTCCCGTATATTTATCTTTATTCAGATTCAAGATCTGTGCCAAAATTTTATATATACTTGTGGCCGTCAAAAAACAAATAAAAATCAAAAGGTTAAAATGAAACAGGTCTGGCACGGGGACTTTTTTTGACTAATAGAGACTGGATTATGATACACTAGTGTATCATATAAAATGAGACACATTAACGCTCTGTAATCATTAGAGATATTTTTTTGTAATACATAAAAATAATGCCCCGGCCGGAGACAGGAAAGAGATTTTCATATGGGTCATTCAGTGGGAGCCAGAGGGTGGAATGAATAAAAAGCACTGTTCTTGCAGGCAGTTAGCATGATTTATGATGAGCCATTGAATGAGGATATGACTGTGAGAGCATATAATAACGTCTCTATTTCGATCATGAGACATGTCTGTCTCAAGAGATACTGGGGGACCGGGTCTGAAAAAAATTTCCTTGTTTATGGCTATAAATTTGGCTATATTTTTTTGTATGGTGCCAGTTTCAAAAGGTCCCATTTGATTTCGCCCCGTTTCAGGGGCTCAAGCCACCCATTTGGGGCGGGTTCCCGGAAGGGCCGATCTCAATGTTGAGCTCAAATTTTATTCCTCAAAATACTTCGATGTATTCCTGTTTACACCGTTAAATGCATAGCCTATTTAACTGGGATGTTTAAAAATTTCGCCTTTTTTGACGTTGGAAAAACTATCTCATTCTCGGGCATCACCTGACAGGCTTCCCGAATTCAAATCTCTTTTTAGCCGGATCAAGGCATGCGAAAAAAATAACCGCAGGCATATAGTTGATATTCCGAGGATTATTTTTTGAGCATAACGCAGATATTGGACAAAAAGACCATTTATGGATGGGCACTAACTTAAAACATGAAAGGATTTGCGCTTATGTCTTTATTGAACAAAAAAAATCGTGATGGCCGCCTGGCTTTTTTCAAAGGATTAGATAAAAAGCAAATTAAGACGTTGTATGACATGTCTGCTATCAAAAAACTGCAGCCGGGTGATACTCTTTTCAAAGAGGGGGATATGGACCAGACGTTGAATATTATTCTGAGCGGTAAAATCCAAGTTGAAAAAAACAATAAAGGAAAAGTGGAGCAGATCGAAACTCTCGGTGAAGGAAATTATGTTGGTGGAATTCCTTCCATTGGAAAGACCCCGCGGACAACATCGGCTGTTGTTTGCGAACCCTCAACAGTTATGAGCATAGACAGCGTAACGATGGATGCCCTTGAAGATAATATCCAATTGTTCTTCCAAAAATTGCTGAATGATCAAGCCAATGAAAGGATAAGACAACTTGAAGAAAAGGGAAGTAAACTGACATTGAAAAACACGCTGTTGTTAGAAGATATTTATGACGTGCGTGTTCAAGGCAAAATAGATTTCAATAACGCAGAAATCATTCAAAATATAATAAGAAAGATTCCTCGGTTGCCGGCATTTACCAGTTCTTTAGCCTCTATGCTTTTAGATGCCCGGGCATCAGTCGATGAAATCACCGAACAGATTAGAAACGACCCATCTTTAGTCGGCATAGTTATGAAAACTGTCAATTCGGCCTACTATGGGTTTAAACAGAAAGTCGCTGATGTTCATCGTGCCATTGTGCTACTCGGTTTTAACGAAATTTATCAGATGATCATTGCTGAAGGTATTCGCCAGACCATGCCAAAAACTCCGGAATTTGAAAAAATTCATTCCCATTCCGTGGCGATCTCCCGCATTGCCGCTATACTCTCAAAGGAATCCCGGACAGGGAAACCGGCAGAGATGGCCACCATTGGACTATTGCACAATACCGGCCAACTGGTTATTCAGTTACTAAAAGAGCAGAATCCAAAGCTTTCGCTGTTCTTTGCCCTCCTGGATCAGTCACAAATGGGATCTCTTCTATTAAAATCCTGGAATTTGCCGGAGATTGTCTGGAGAAGTGTTGAGTTTCAATCCTATCCCGAATTTTCACCACCAGAAAATATTGACCCGGAAATCCTAAATGGTGTGACTTTATTGTATCTGTCCCGCCTTTGTCTTGAGTTTATCCAAAAACATGAAAAATACGGGCTTTCGGCTGTATTTTTGGATGACTATACCCAACTGATCAACTTCAAGGACTTTTCAGTGGCTGAAATTTGCCAGGGTTGTATCCTTCCTGAGCTTAAAAGAAATAGTGACACCTTACCAAGTTCCTTGAAAGAATTAACAGAAAATTATTAGTACCGTGCAAGTTTGTGAACCACTTGGGGTTCGCGCAAAAATGATCTGAAGATGAGATGCCAAAATCGAAGTTATTTTTGCGCGAACCCTAAGGTCGCGCTTTATCTTTTGCAGGTTGGTTTGAGCGATGTAAAAGTGTTTTCGTAGATCTACGGGCGGGTTGCATTTATAGCAAAATTGAAAGGGGGTATTTTGAATGATTGAAACAGCAGGAAAAGTGGTTAAGCCTATATCTTACAGGGGTTACCATGTGGTACTCAGCTCCGGCATGTTGATGATGTTCGGCACCATGGGTATGTGGTCTCTGGCTAGACTTCAGCCTCAGCTAATGGCGGAACTGGGCTGGAACGCGGCGACCATTTCAGGGGCCGTGACCACTAACCTTATCTTAATGTCCTTAATGGGCCCCGTAATTGGATATCTCATCGACAGAATCACCCCTAGATGGACAGCCTTGATCGGTTCTATCATCACCGGCACAGCGATATGTCTGCTTTCAACCGCCCGAGAGGTGTGGCAGTTCTACCTCTTCTATGGAGTAATGTTGTCTATTGGCCTGTCACTTTCCTACTCTGTGCCGGGATTGATTACCATACGACGATGGTTTATGAGGCGGGCGGCATCCATGATGGGCCTTGTTTTCGTGGCTTCGAGTGTCGGGATTTTTTTGATTACACTTCTGACCAGTGCCAGTCTCAGCGCATTTGGATTGCGCTGGACTTTTGTGCTAATCGGGGTGATGGTCGGATCGGTGATGGCTCTATTTTCTCTCTTATTGAGAAAGGACCCGGCTACAGTGGGCCAGGTAGTAGATAACGTGCCGTATGACCCCGAGTTTGTCAAGAAGCGGGAAGAGTTTGCAGCTTTCTCAGAGGAATGGAGCGTCGGCGAGGCAATTAGAACATGGCAGTTCTGGTCTCTGGCAATTGCCCTGATGTTCACTTACTTCGGCTGTCTTGGACTGATCCATCATTACATAACCTGGGCTTCCATGGAGGTTGGGCTGCCCATGAAAACCGCTGTGTGGCTGTATGCATTTCTTTTTGCGTTGTTTTCCCTTGCAGGCAGGATTTTGGGCGGTCTCGCATCCGACTGGATGATGCCGAGATGGGGGAGGAAACCAATTCTGTATTTTGGAATAGCCGGTATGATCGTGGCATATCTAATCGCCATAACCCTTGGAAAAGGGGCTGTCGGTGCCGGTGTTTTTGCAGCTACATTTGGTTTTTGCTATGGCGCCACACTTAGTCCAATCAGCATGTTGCTGGGCGATATCTTTGGGGTGGCAAACGTTGCTCATTTGCAGGGATGGCTTGGACCGATCATGGGCCTCGGTGTGGGGCTGTCGCCATTTGTCTTCGGCGCTGTTTTTACGGCAACAGGCAGTTATTCAGGTGCTTTTATGATAGCAATAGGATCTTTGGCTGTCGCTCTCGTAGCGTTATTCGTGCTCAATGTGCCTAAGAAGAAGGCGCCTCAGGAGCCCTAAGTGGTCAGTCAATGTCGTTAAATATTTTGAGGATTAAAATTTGAGCCTAACGCTGAGATTGGCGAAAATGGGATGTTTTGAAATTGGTCCCAGAATCAACCCGCCACAAGTTCCATGCTTGGTATATCTTCCCTCTTCCAGGTCTCTTCGAGAATGCGATCGTATCCGGTGAAGTTGATTTTCCATTGTCCGTTCATTTTAACGTATTCATCGTGATAGTAAGCCAGTATTCTAAGTCCGGTTTTCTGGGTCTTATTCACCATATAACAGTACAAGGCCCAAATCCCTGTCGCAGTTGTATCGCTTGTGATTTTGATTTCTGGATGATGCACGTGATGAACGCCAATAAAGATTTTGTCTTCCCCCAGGGGACTGGACCGGAGGAACTCCATAATTTTGTCCACACCTTTCAAGGTGTATTGCCCGTCGGAAAAGGCCGTGGTGGCGTCTTTTACAAAGGTTTCTGCCAATCCGTCCCAATCCTTGGTGTCAAGGCATCGCTGATATTTGTATTTCAGTTGTTTTATCTCCTCCACATCTTCCAAATATTTTATTTTTTCTTTGAGCTCTGCCAGGTCGGTCATAACGAATCCTCTTTTCTGTAATTTGTTTTTGATTCCGGCGGTCAATGGTAAAGGAACCGTAACTCAGGTTCAGGGTTCACGGTTCAGGGTTCAAGGTTAAAGTGAGGAAGGAGGGCTCCATTTTCTAGACAAAAACCCTGTTCATCATTTCTTTTTCACCAAATATCATTATCAATTATATGGCATCAATTACATTTCGGCAATATTCAAAATAATGTTTGATTTTTTAAACCTTTCGACCCTTTCATAAGATTTTAAATGCCTCCGGGTATTAACTCAGGGGCTTTTTGTTGGCTTTGGGTTTAAAAAAAGAGGGGTCAAGCGGTTTCTTATAAAATCTGCGAAAATATGATTTAGTGTCTTGAACTTTTCCTCTATTTTGACCATACTGTCTTCCGCCTACTTTCGCCCGCCCCCGCTCATAGTCCGGGATCCTCGACTTGACCTTGAGCAAACTGAAACGTTTTGAAACCAACTTTAAAGAAAACAGAGATCAAAGAATGGGGGTTGATCCACAATGGAGAAACGAACATACAATGATGGTGATATAATCTTCAAGGAAGGCGATCCAAGTGATTGTGCCTATAAAATTATGTCCGGCGAGGTTGAGGTCTTTATAGAGATGGAAGGACAAACCGTCGTTCTGGGGGTGATGAAGGCAGGAGAATTTTTAGGAGAAATGGGGATTGCCGACGACCAGCCGCGCAGCGCTTCGGCTCGTGCAAAAAACCGGGTTTCCATGATTATGTATGCAGAAGATGAGTTTTTCCGTTTAATCAGCACGGACAGCATATCGGCCGAACGGATGATTATCCGTCTTTGTGAACGCCTGCGTACAATCAGCAGAAAACTTGTCGAGACAACCGTCTCAGGGAAAATTGTTGACGCAATCGGGGACGCAGCTTCAGATTGTGGACCTCAAGACCTTCCAGCAAATTCCGTCTCAAAAAACGAATCCGCCAATTTGCGAATTACCCTATTGCCCTTGTCGCAGCAGCTTATCCCGACCCTGCCGAAGGAGGGAGTAGAAATTATGAGGCTGCCTTTTTTTATCGGACGCATACCCGTTGGGAAAGAGTCCAAACCCTTTACGCCCATTGACCTGAAAATTGCGGATTCCCGACCCTTTCGCTTGTCTCGTGAGCATTTCGCTCTATATCAGAACCCGGAGGGGTACGGTATCCTGGATCTGAGAAGTGCTTTGGGGACAGAGGTAAACGGGGAATTCCTGGGTCACAACTTCGGCAAAGATTTTGAATTTCTGAAACCGGGCGAGAATAGGATTACTGCCGGTGGTGCCGGCTCACCATTTACTTTTAAGATTCTTGTGGAGCCGGTATAGGAAGC
>JAFDJF010000267.1 GCA_019307645.1 Deltaproteobacteria bacterium | reverse complement strand
CAGAAGTTCATGCCCACGTTCCTGGAAGGCGAAAATAAGAAGCTGTTTGCAGATTACCTCAGGACCTGGCACGATCTGGGGGCCTGGCATATTCAATTCAACGTGGTTGACAAGGACACCCTCGTAGACGCTCAGGAGAAACCGGAAAGCTATCCTGATCTGGTTGTGCGGGTGGCCGGCTACAGCGCCTACTTTGTCGACCTTGGAAAGCCCATGCAGGATGACATTATCGGCAGGACCGAACAGTGTTTTAGTTGCTGATAGGTTGTTTTACTTATTGATTAACCGATAAAAAAGCCTGTCCTCCTTTTACTCGGAGGGCAGGCTTTTTGTTTTTTTTGTATCTGTTCAGGTGGTCATGATGGATGGAGGGGACTACGAAATACGCGAAAGGCGCGAAAATGTGAACACAAATTGTATTTAACGGTTCGCAAACCAAATCACTCAGAAGCTTCATTCAGGCCTACCGCCCCGGGAAAGTTATTGTATTTGATGATACCCTTCAGGATCACCTTGAAATCGAGGAAACCACGATCCTATTCGACACATTGACCCATCTTCCGGAAAGGTTGGCAGAAACATTGAGTTAGACAATATGTTGTACTGTCTTGTGTTAACCCTAACGTTGCATAAAACTTCGAACAAAAACGTGTTAGAGTGCGTGAAATGTGTGTGTGGGCATGATTTTCTGGCCCGAAGTGTAGGCCACCTATTCTTTTATTGGCGACTAAACTGTTACAAATTATTTGTGGATTTGGCCCTAATTGCTTGAATCGCTTGTCTTTTCTCCTTGTCAAGTATCCAAAAAAATGATCTTGACAACTTTACCACTATAAGTTATACTTTATCAATAATATTAGAGAAATAACATGAAAGTTGTAAATATTTCATCCAAGGGACAAATCCTGATACCAAAGGCACTTAGAGAAAAACACGGTGTCACACCTGGCTCAAAGGTCCTGATTTTAGAAACACAAAATGGCCTCTTCATCAAACCGGCTCCGGAAGATCCCATAGAGGCGGCGTGTGGATTTTTAAAAGGAGATTTTTCTCTCACACAAGACTTGATTAAAGAGCATCAAGAAGAGTTAGAGAATGAATGACCGCATCGTTCTTGATAGTTTTGCACTCGTCTGCTTTTTCCACAAGGAACCGGGCTGGGATAAGGTAAAAGAGGTTTTTTACAGTCTATCTTCATCCGATCAAAAGGCCTTTCTCAGCGCCATCAATTGGGGAGAATTTTATTATATTGTAAAGAGAAGGGTCGGCAAGGAAAAGGCAGAAGAAGCGCTTGCGCTTTTAGACCAACTTCCCATTGCAATCCTTCCTGTAGATAATGAGTTGGTTAAAGAAGCTGCAGAGATAAAATCCGACTATCCGGTTTCTTATGCTGATGCATTTTGTATTGCCTTGGCACAGCGCTCAAATTGTCAAATTCTTACAAATGATCCCGAATTTAAGTCGGTTCAACATCTGATTGCCGTGATTTGGCTCACAAATTGAAATCTGTTAACCTCCTTCTCCTTAACCCCCTCCCTTAAATTTCGCACTACCCCCTTCGGCAGCCTGCACTTCCTCTGCGAATAAGGCAATCCTGTCAAACAAAAACTTCTGGACCAACTCCGCCAGCACTTCAGCCGGCCGGGAACGATCCGGCTGGATCTTTCCTCCGTCGTCAATCTCCCGCTTTCTAGCATCCCGGCATCCTAGCCTTCCAGCCACGTTCCGTATTCGTCTATGTGATTAGAGAAACAAGAAAAAGACGGGACGATGTTTTGCAGGAAGATCGATATTTCGACCTCGGCTGGTTCGTTTTATCCCTAGTTTTTTCATCCTGGAATAAAGTGTGGGGGGCTTGAGTCCGAGGGTTTGCGCAGCACCCATGCTGCCCTTTATTTTCCATCCGGTCATTTCCAGAACTTTCAGGATGTGGTTTTTTTCAACTGCTTCCAGTCCAAATTCTTCCTGCGATTCTGCTTCACCTGTTTCAATGCTTTTTCTTCCTTTGGCTAGTAAATCTCAAGCAACACTGTCTCCCTCCGTGCATACCACGGAGTTTTTCTTAGACTCCTCCACCTTAAACGGCAAATAAAACACCGGTACCACAAACAGTGTAAACAGCGTACCTACCAGCATGCCCGCGGCAATCATCAGGCCGATACTGAATCGACTGTTGGCACCGGCTCCGAAGGCAAGCAGCAGGGGCACCACCCCAAGGACTGTAGCGGCCGTCGTCATTAAAATAGGACGCAGGCGCAGAGAAGCGGACTCCAGAACGGCTTCGCGCCTGGATAAACCTTGTGCAGCCAGCTGGTTGGCAAAGTCGACAATGAGAATGCCGTGCTTGCTGATCAGGCCGATTAAAGTGAGCAGCCCAACCTGGGTATAGATATTAAGCGTAGCCAAACCCAGCGCAATGGGTACCACTGCCCCGAAGATAGACAAGGGTACGGTCACGAGCACCACAAAGGGGTCGCGAAAACTGTTAAACTGCGCCGCCAGCACCAGAAAAATCAGCAGGAGTGACAGGGTGAACAGACGGGCAAAGCTCTTGCTTTCCTGCATAAAACGACGGGACTGCCCTTCGTAACCGACACGAAATCCGACCGGTGCAACCTCTTTGACCGCCTGCTCAAGAAACTCAAGCCCCGTTCCCATTGTATTGGGTGGCATGAGCATACCCTGGATGCTGGTGCAGTTGAGTTGCTGGTACTGGGTCAGGCTGTTGGGCTGCACGCGATGACCCAGTGTAATGACTGTGGATAGAGGGACCAGTTCGCCGCTGGTGGTGCGGAGATAGTACTTTTCCAGGCCTTCCTTGGTCAGTCTGAAGCCGGGTGCGGCCTGGGGTATCACCTTGTAGCTGCGGCCTTCCATGCTGAATCGGTTGATGTCGGCTTCGCCGAGCATGATGGCCAGGGTGTCACCGATGGACTTCATGGAAATGCCCAGCCGTGCCGCTTTGTCCCTGTCAATAGATACGGTGATTTCCGGCCGGGTAAATTTCAAATCCTTTGTCACAAAAATAAACAGACCCGACGCTCTGGCCAGTTGCATGACTTCCTCGGCGACCCGGTCCACCTCCTCATAGTCGGCGGTGGAGGCCAAGACGAAATTCACCGGCAGTCCGGAATCGGAGCCCGGCAGGGGGGCATCTGAAAAACTGAATAATTCCAGACCACTGATCCGGGTTAAACCGGTCTGCAGTTCCTGTTGAATCTCCTTCTGCGTGCGATCGCGCTCATTCCAGTGTTTCAGTACCAGCCCGCCGATAATCATGCTCGGCGAACTTTCCTGCCAGGAGTGACTCACTCCAGGAATGCCCTTCCACAGGGTAACGACTTCATCCAGAAAACGATTGATGTAATCGAGGTTGGCATACTGGGGTGCGTTGGCCATCACATAAATATGGCTGGAATCCTCTTCCGGCGCCAGTTCCTCCTGCGCCAGACTGAAGAGCACGGGAAGGCTGCCAATAATGACTGCGCTGAACAGAAGCACCGCACCGCGGTTATTCAGGCTGTGGCCCAGTAATCGCTGATACGATTGCCTGAGTGTGTTAAATCGGGCATCCAGCCAGTCGGTAAATTTTCCCTGATGGTCGTGATCGCGCAGAACGTTGGCACACATCATGGGGCTCAGAGTCAACGCGATGATGCCGGAGATAAACACCGCACCGGCCAGGGTCATGGCGAACTCACTGAATAACACGCCGGTCAGACCGCCCAGAAAGCCAATCGGCGCGTACACGGCAGCCAGCGTCAGGGTCATGGCGATTACCGGGAGCGCCACCTGCCTTGCGCCCTTCAGCGCCGCTTCCATGGGGGTCGTGCCGGCTTCTATATGGCGATGAACGTTTTCCACGACCACGATGGCATCATCCACCACCAACCCGATAGCGATAACCATGGCCAACAGGGTGAGGATATTGAGGGAAAAGCCCATGGCATAGATAAGGAACAAGGTTCCGATCAGCGATAAGGGGATAACAACCAGTGGAATGAAGACAACGCGGACAGAGCCAATAAACAGATACATGATCAGCATCACAATAGCCGCCGCTTCCAATAGCGTCTTCAGGACATTAAACAGGGCTTCATCAATATAGATAGAGCCGTCGAAGTCCAGAAAAACTTCCATGTCAGCCGGCATCTGTTTGGTGAGCCTGGGCAAAAAGTCGTGAACCTGTTTGGCAACCTCCAGCGGGTTGGCTCCCGGGGCAGTACTAATCGAGATAAAAACCGTATCCCGGCCACTGGAAAAGGCGGACGATTCCGTATCTTCGCTGGACAGCTCCAGGTCTGCCACATCACCCAGGCAAACTCTCAGATCACCCGCTTGCCGAACCACGATATTGGCGAAGGCTGCCGGGTCCTCCATATCGGTTTGCGCATCGACGCTGGCGCGGACCAGGCTGCCCTCGGTGGCGCCGGCTGCCGAGATGTAACTCTCCCGTTGAATGGCGTTACGCACATCTTCCGCCGTAACTCCGCAGGCGGCCATGCGGTCGGGATCCAGCCAGACCCGCATGGCGAAATACTTGTCACCCATAATCTTGGCCGAACCCACACCGTCCATGCTTGTCAGCTCGGGTTGTACCGAGCGCAACAGGTAGTCCGTAATCTGTTCGATAGAAAGTTCCTCACTGTAAAACGCGAGGTACATCATGGGATCACTGCCGGCGGCGGTAGTAACCACCGGATCCTCTATCTGCCGGGGCAGCTCGTAACGCGCCTCGTTAATTTTTGCAATCACTTCAGACAAAACATCGCTGCTGTTTTCTCCCAGACGTACATGGACTTCTATGCTGGAGGTTCCGGGATTGCTGCTGGAGGTGATGTATTCGACACCCCGTGCGCCGGCGATGCGTTGCTGTAGCGGGGTAGTGACAAAACCCTGAACAGTCCGCGCGC
>JAFDJF010000805.1 GCA_019307645.1 Deltaproteobacteria bacterium | reverse complement strand
GGGATTTTCCCCGGGACCCACTGGCTTTTAAGGGTCAAGGCCCCCTGACTGCATTTGCTCAAAATTTTGGGGTGATGGTGGATTCCCTCATTGTTTGTAAATTCCTTATGGGGGCAACCACTACAGGACAGATCAATTCTCCACCGGAGCATGCCCTTTGGCTAAATCTGGTAACCGGGTGGGAAAATGACTTTTCCGATTTTATATTGACGGGGGAACGGATTTTCAACCTCAAGCGAATGATCAACGTGCGCAAGGGAATTACCCGTAAAGATGACAGGCTGCCACCCCGGCTTGCCAACGAGAAGAGAGGCTGGGGGGGAATGGGCAAAGAAAACGTGCCGCCGCTCAATGACATGCTTGATGAGTATTACGAGGTGCGTGGGTGGGATAACGAGGGTGTCCCGACTGCTGAAAGACTATCCCAACTTGATTTAAAAGAATGTTTGCCAAGTAATAAAGGAGGATCAAAATGCCGGCAGTATCATTGAAAAACATAGAGGAACTCCCAGCCGATATTCGTGAAATAGTTCACGCCTACGATGCATGGGTCGGGGATACGGTATTCGCCCGGGTGTTATCTCATGTCCCGGAGCCATTTAAGGCGTTTAACAATTTTTATGACATATTGTTAAACGGAAAGGTAGAATCTGAAATCAAAGAATTGTCACGCATGAAAATGGCGACTATCAATAATTGTGATTACTGAAAAAGCGCTAATCTCGCTTGGGCCAAGCGAAACAATATCCCCCAATGGAAGCTTGATCAGCTTGATAACTATCAACAAGGGGACTACACTCAGCGTGAAAAGGCTGTTATCAGGATGGCTGAATTGCGGCATTTCAGCGAAGAGGAGATAGTAGAACTCGGTCTGTACTTCGCGCTCGTAGCAGGACTCCAGAAGTTTAATAAAGTGTTTCAAATTTTTTATGCATGTGAAACTTAACTCTGTAACGAAGGTACCAAAAAGAACAGTAAGGGTTACAGGGAGGGTTGGGTCGGCTATAAACTTCACCATGCTCGTTATATAGCGTTTCTCAAAATAACGTTCCTATAGATCCGGCTTTCAGGTCTCCTGTCGGAAAAATTTTTTCAATCGATTGGACGCTTGTTTAAGGCGCTTTATGGGCCATTACTAAAATCAGGTTGTATGAAAGTGTTAATATAACCTGCAAGAATTTAAGGTGAATACTAATTTTATTGGCCTTTGCCCTGATTTTAGTTAGGGACCGTTAAGCGGCGAGTTCGGGCAGGAGATTGAAAAAATTTTCCGATGGGAGACCGGGTTAAACGGAACATATTTATGGGAACTACTATAGCCTAAAATCTCAACTCCGGCTATTTTGGGGAAGCAGGTTCTGACCGTTTTAAAACTGGCTCTTTATGTATAAGGTTTTAAGGTTTGAGCCTATATCGGGCCTTTCTTAACGCCTCGGACCATTGACCGTACTGCCACACATCCTGGGCTTCGCCCCATCCTTCCACGCCGTCAATATCCCACCTGGAAAGGTTAAGCACATTGACCCATCTGGCCGTCGGCCAAGCAAAATGACTTACTGCGTGCCCTGTTGCCAGGTGCTCGCCGCCTTCCTCATCCGTGGCTTCAATGTCGATGCGGTTGATCCACAACCGCTTGGGATCGCGTTCGGACTTGAAACTTCCCTCCGCCAACTGAATTTGTCTATCGTTTTTCAGCCAGAAACCATGTATGATCGTGCCCTGGCTGGCATTTTCAGAGTCCGTCTGTCGACCAATGACAACAAATCCGGTGCCATCACGTGAACAGCCATGGTTGTAACTGAGGCGCTCGAAACCGGGGGGTGCCTGCTCCTGACGGGGTCCCCAGGAGCGGTCACGCATGGAGTAACAGTCCACCTTGATGGTCTCACCCCGCAGCACCAGCCTGCCGGTGACATGACCCAGCTGATCAAAGTGCGTAGCCCCGACGAAAGGTGGCTTGCCGTGTCCGAAGGGGTGGGGTTCCATGATGCCCCGCCAGTCAAGGTCGACCGTTAGCACATCATCTTTTTGATAAAAAAGCTTGTAGTGCATCAAAGGTTCAAGCATTTTTATCGAGTAACCGGTCGGAAACTGGAAATCCCGCAGATCACGCTCTTCTTCAATCGGCTGAACCACCTGGTGCTCATAGAAGGGTGCCTCCCAGGGAGAAAAACCCTGATCATCATAAAGGAAGACCGCAGCAGTACAGATCCCGAGATTGGGCCTGATAAAACCGTACAACCACCCCCCCAATTTACGTTCAGGGACATTAAAGGAAAACCAGGCGGTTTCCGTCTCCCAGACATCATCGCTATAGGCGTGGAAATTATCATCTACAGGTCCGTAAGGACCGGGTTGTATTTCAGCTTGTATGCTCATAGTAGGCTCCTATGTTAATGCAGGGTATTGACTATCCGCCAAAGGACCC
>JAFDJF010000006.1 GCA_019307645.1 Deltaproteobacteria bacterium | reverse complement strand
TAGAGCATGATAACAAATCAGAAAATCCGGATTCGCTTGAAGGCCTACGATCACACGTTACTGGATCGGTCAGCCATGGAAATCGTACAGACTGCAAAGGACACAGGCGCAGGGGTTGCGGGGCCTATCCCGCTACCTACTGTAAAGAATAAATACTGCGTGCTAAGGTCCCCTCATGTGAACAAAAAGTCACGAGAGCAATTCGAAATAAGAACGCACAAGCGTTTGCTCACCATCGTGGAACCGACTCAGCAGACTGTGGATGCACTTATGAAACTTGATTTACCTGCTGGAGTGGATGTGGAAATCAAGCTGTAGTAGATTTCAGGGGTTGCGGAGCAATTTGGAGCTAATTTCCTATGGTCAACAAGCTTTTTGGTAAAAAACTCGGAATGACAAGGATTTTCCTGGACGAAGGGAAGAGTGTCCCTGTGACTGTCCTGAAAGTTGGGCCCTGTGTAATCATACAGAAAAAGACCCGTGAAAAGGACGGATATGATGCTATTCAGGTTGGATATGATGCCCGGAAGGAAATCCGGGTAAACAAACCATTAAAAGGCCACTTTAACGCTGCAGGAAAAGGATGCTTTGCGCATCTGAGAGAAATTCCCATCGAGGGTACAGAGGAATTTGAGCTCGGTCATGAAATCAAGTCAGATATATTTTCCATTGGCGACATGGTCCATGTGAGCGGGCTTAGCAAAGGCAGAGGGTTCAGCGGGGTCATAAAAAGATGGGGGTTTTCCGGTGGGAACAAGACCCATGGATCCCGTTCACACAGGATTCCCGGTTCGATCGGATGCAGTGCCACGCCCGGCAGGGTCCAGAAAGGGAAAAAACTTCCGGGCAGGATGGGAAACCAGCGAGTCACGATCAAAAACCTCAAGGTGGTTGATGTAAGGCCTGAAATGGACGTGGTGCTGGTCAGGGGCGCTGTTCCGGGAAGCCGCAACAGCCTTGTGGAAATATGTAAAATCTGAGCACGGATGCCTGTAGCGAAACGAGACCATCTGAACAGCTCCTATAGGTTGGTTATAAAAGACAGAGGCACAAAATGACTGTGGTGGATGTATACAATCTTCAAAAAGAAAAAATTTCTCAGGTAGAACTGAAAGATAACATCTTTGATGTCCCCATAAAAAAGCATGTCCTTCACCAGGTTGTGGTCAGCCAGGCTTCCAGCCACAGATTTGGAAACGCCTCGGCAAAAAACCGGTCAGAGGTGACGGGTTCCGGGGCAAAACTCTATCGGCAGAAAGGCACCGGCCGTGCACGAGCCGGATCTGTTGCTTCTCCCACAAGAAGAGGCGGCGGAGTGGCTTTCGGTCCGATTCAGCGAAAATATACGCAGCGGGTTCCAAAAAAAGTAAAAAAAGCCGCTCTGCGCATGGCGTTGACAGACAAGGTTCAGAACGAACAGCTTATTGTTGTTGATGCGTTTAACCTTCCGGAAATCAAGACAAAAAGTTTTGTAGAAGTAATGAAAAATTTTGATGTTGACAAGGTCCTAATTGTAACGGTGGACAAAAGTGAAAACCTGGAGAAATCATCCAGGAACGTCCCGAGGGTAAAGGTAATGAGGTATCAGGGGCTCAATACCTACGATATCCTGAAATACGATCACCTGTTTTTGGAACAATCCGCCATTGGGAAAATACAGGAGGCATTGGATTCGTAGTGGATATATATCAAATCATAAAAGAGCCTCACATTACTGAAAAGGCGTCGTTGCAGAAAGAATTGGCCAACAAGATATCCTTCAAGGTGCACAAGCGGGCCAACAAGATAGAAATAAAACGGGCTGTTGCAACCCTGTTCAAAACAAAAGTTGTTGACGTGAGGACCATGAATGTCCGCGGGAAGCGTCGCAGGGTTGGAAAAAACCTCGGCAAGAGGCCTGATTGGAAAAAGGCGGTTGTTACGCTGGCACCGGGAGAAAACGTCGAATTTTTTGAGGGGACGTAGATATTTTATACAAATGAGCCAGTTTCAAAACCTTTCAGTTTGGTCAAGGTTGGCTAAAATGGGACGTTTTGAAATTAGTTCAGAGGTTTAAAGTGACCGAACGCAGAGGTCGCGGAGATAAATATGGGCATTAAAACCAACAAACCAACATCGCCTGGAAGACGATTCCAAACCAGCTCTACCTTCGATGAAATAACACGAAAAAAGCCGGAAAAAAGTCTTTTAAGATCCATTAAAAAGTCCGGCGGTAGAAATTCGCTGGGGCGCATGACGGTGCGTCACAGAGGGGGCGGCCACAAACGGAAATATCGCCTGATTGATTTTAAAAGGGACAAGGAAGGAATACCAGCCAGTGTGGCCTCCATTGAATATGATCCAAATCGGTCTGCCAATATCGCCCTTTTACATTATGCTGACGGCGAAAAACGGTATATCCTTGCCCCCAACAAACTTCAGGTTGGAGATCGCGTAATTGCCGGACCTGATGCGGAGATAAAAATCGGTAACGCAATTCCATTAAAAAATATTCCCCTGGGTACCAATGTCCACAACGTTGAACTGAATGTGGGCCACGGTGGACAGTTGGCCAGGACTGCAGGGAGTTATGCCCGTTTAATGGCCAAAGAAGGGAAATATGCGCAGATCAAGCTCCCTTCAGGTGAAGTGCGAATGGTCCTCATGAACTGTAAGGCCACCATCGGGCAAGTGGGGAATCTGGATCACGAAAACATCACCATCGGCAAGGCCGGACGAAATAGATGGCTGGGAAAGAGACCCCGGGTCAGAGGTGTTGCCATGAACCCCGTTGACCATCCACACGGTGGGGGAGAGGGCAAATCCTCTGGTGGACGACATCCGGTGACACCCTGGGGAGTGCCGACCAAGGGTTACAAGACCAGAAAACGTAAAACAAGCGACAGGCTTATCTTGAAGAAACGAAAAAGCGGGAGGTAATCGACTCCTTAGGTGTTGATTGGTTATTCTCAAATTAGAACAGCACAACCATATGATTTGGAGCAGAAGGAGGAGGGGCTTTGCCAAGATCACTGAAAAAAGGGCCATTTGTTGATGAACATTTACTAAAGAAGGTCCAGAATGCAAATGAAACACAAAGCAGAAAGATCCTCAAAACATGGTCGCGCAGGTCCACTATCCTTCCCGAATTTGTTGGTCTGACATTTGCTGTTCACAACGGCAAGAAATTCTTGCCCGTGTTTGTTGCTGAAGACATGGTGGGCCATAAACTGGGTGAATTCTCACCAACGCGGACATATTACGGGCATGCCGGAGACAAGAAGTCCAAGTTGAAAGGCAAAAAGAAATAGCCTGAAGATTAGGAAATAACAATCCGTTTTGAGATTAGCTGAAAGAGTTGAAATGGAAACAAAGGCAGCGGCAAGATTCATCAGGATTTCACCCCGGAAGATTCGGTTGGTTATGGATCAGGTTCGGGGAATGAAGGCCGAAGAGGCGTTAAACAAGCTCTCATTCGCGCCCCAGAAGGGGGCCCGTATACTGAAGAACCTGATTAACTCCGCAGTCGCGAATGCAGGACAGGATGCAAACGTAGACGTGGATGCGCTCTATATCAAGCGGATATATGCTGACGAGGGGCCGATCTTGAAAAGATGGCGGCCACGGGCGCAGGGACGTGCCACCAAAATCAGGAAGAGGACCAGCCACCTGACTGTATTCTTGGACGAGGCGTAATTGGACTTCCGTTTTAATGATTTAGATGCCATGTGTTTTCATCCTACCGCAATGGAGGTTTATATTGGGACAGAAAGTTCATCCGATAAGTTTTAGATTAGGAATCCATAGGAACTGGGATTCGAATTGGTATGCGGGAAAGGAATACAGCAGTTTTGTTCTGGAGGACTACCGGGTCAGGGAGTTTTTGAAAAAGAAAGTTTCTCAGGCCGGGATTTCACGAATCGAGATCGAAAGAGCGGCGGATAAAATCAGGATACGCATGCACGTGGCAAGGCCGGGCATTGTAATCGGCAAAAAAGGTTCTGAAATCGAAAAATTGAAGAAAGATCTGGAAAACAAAATCCGGCGTGAGGTCATCATCGATATTCAGGAAGTGAGAAAGGCTGAGGTTGATGCTCAGCTTGTTGCAGAAAACGTGGCGCTGCAATTAGTCAGAAGAATGGCCTTCAGACGTGTTATGAAAAAGGCCGTAACCTCTGCAATGAGACTGGGAGCCCAAGGAATTAAGATTACATGCAGCGGCAGGTTGGGTGGCGCCGAGATGGCCCGACGGGAATGGTATCGGGAAGGCCGGGTGCCGCTTCACACCATTAGAGCTGACATTGACTACGGTTTTGCGGAAGCGTTTACAACGTACGGCGTGGTAGGCATTAAGGTGATTATATTCAAGGGTGAGATTTTACCCGACAAAAAAAAGAAACAATAGGAACGGGTTATGCTTAGCCCCAAAAAAGTCAAATATCGAAAAAAACAAAAAGGCAGGATGAGGGGAAAACCCCTTCGGGGGAGCTCCCTGCAGTTCGGTGATTATGGCATTCAGGCCTTGGGATGCGGATTTATGACCGCACAGCAGATAGAATCTGCCCGAGTTGCAGTCACGAGACATGTTAAACGTGGGGGAAAGATATGGATTCGAGTCTTTCCGGATAAGCCTGTTTGCAAGAAACCTGCAGAAACCAGGATGGGTAAAGGAAAAGGCGCTCCTGAAGGATGGGTGGCTGTCGTAAAGCCCGGAAAGATCCTTTATGAATTAGAAGGAGTCGAAAAAAGTATGGCCAAAGAGGCCTTCCGTTTGGCAGGTCATAAGTTACCATTTGCCACAAGATTTGTTCTCAGGAGAACATAAGCTCATGAAGGCAAAAGAGTTAAGAGAGTTACCCGAAGAAGAGCTCAAAGAAAAGGCAAAGGAACTGGGCCAGGAATTGTTTAATCTGAGGTTCCAAAAGGCCACGGGTCAATTGGGAAACACAGCCATGATTCCCAAGACAAAAAGAGATCTGGCACGAGCAAAAACCGTGCTTATGGAATTGGAGATTTCCAAAACAAGCAGCTAGCATGAGGTGGCAATGACAGAGCGTGGATCACGAAAGAGCCTGGCAGGAACCGTTGTCAGCAACAAGATGGAAAAAACTGCCTTGATACTGGTAGAACGACTGACCAAACATCGAACCTACGGCAAGTACATTCGAAGACGTTCCAAATACATGGCCCACGACCCCCAGAATAAATGCCGGATCGGAGATAAGGTCAAAATCGTGGAGAGTCGACCCATTAGTAAGCGAAAAAGATGGCAGCTACTTGAAATTACAAGCAAAGCTAACATTGAAGATTAAACTGATCTAGGAAGCAGTATCCAGCAGTAGTTCCTCGGAGCCGATGAGATGATACAGACTGAAACAAAATTAAGGGTAGCGGACAATTCCGGGGCCAAAGTGGTCTCCTGCATCAAGGTGTTGGGTGGGTCCAGAAGAAGGTATGCAACGGTGGGAGACGTTATAGTTGTGTCGGTGAAAGAAGCAGTACCAAATTCCAAGGTTAAAAAGGGAGATGTTGTTCGGGCAGTGATTGTCAGGACGGCCAAAGAAATCAGCAGACCTGACGGGTCATATATAAAATTTGATGAAAACTCGGCAGTGATAATTACTGACCAGCGGGAACCGGTGGGGACAAGAATTTTCGGGCCTGTAGCCAGAGAGCTAAGGGCAAAAAATTTCATGAGAATCATTTCATTAGCTCCAGAGGTGCTTTGATTCCCCTGGAAAAACATCGCAGGTTCGGGAGCAGTAGAAGTGCAAAAAAAACATCCCAAGATTAAAAAAGATGACAAAGCCATTGTGATAACTGGAAAAGAAAAAGGCAAAATAGGCGGGGTCCTGAAGGTCGATTTTGAAAAAGGGCGTGTTGTTATTGAAAAGGTCAACATGGTAAAGAGACATTCAAAGCCCAGTATGCAGACCGGCCAGGGAGGAATCATAGAAAAAGAGGCCCCCCTCGATATCTCCAATGTGAAGATTATTTGCAATAAGTGCACTGAGCCCACAAGGATCGGAAACCGCAGGCTCGAAGACGGCTCAAAGGTTCGTGTGTGCAAAAAATGTGGCGAATCGATTGATGATTGATAAATCAAGGCATGCGAAAAAAATAACCGCAGGCATATAGTTGATATTCCGAGGATTATTTTTTGAACATAACGCAGATATTGGACAAAAAGACCATTTATGGATGGGCACTAGTTACATGCTGATGAGGAGGGCACGTTGTCTCGATTGAAGGAAAAATATGATGCAGAAGTCGTACCCGCAATGATGAAGGAGTTCGGCTATAAAAGCATCATGAGTGTTCCAAAAATAGAAAAGGTGACCCTGAACATGGGCCTGGGAGAGGCCATACAGAACATTAAAATTCTTGATTCCGGTGTAGAAGAACTGACAATGATCGCCGGCCAGCGGACTGTCGTGACCAAGGCTAGAAGGTCCATAGCCGGATTCAAACTCCGACAAGGAATGCCCATAGGAAGCATGGTGACTTTGCGACGTGAAAAGATGTACGTTTTTCTGGACAAGCTCTTCAATGTAGCCCTGCCTCGAGTGAGAGACTTCAGAGGCCTTTCAGATAAAAGCTTTGACGGTCGCTCAAACTGCACCATTGGGATTAAAGAACATATTATTTTCCCAGAGATAGACTATGACAAGGTAGACAGGATGAAAGGGCTGAACATCACCATCGTTACAACGGGCAAGACTGATGCAGAAGGTCTCTATCTGTTAAAACATTTAGGGATGCCTTTACGCAATTAAGAGGGAGGTTATTTTGGCAAAAAAGTCGCTGATTGCCAAGGCAAAGAGAAAACAGAAATTTGCGGTCCGGCAGTATAACAGATGCCCTATTTGCGGACGAAGCAGGGCCTATATGAGAAAATTTGGAATCTGCCGTATTTGTTTTAGAAATTTGGCCTCAAAAGGTGAAATTCCGGGAGTGGTCAAGTCAAGCTGGTAAGATATGATTTAGAGACTGTATTTGGTAAAGCGTAGTGAGGAATAGAACAAATGACGATGACTGATCCGATTGCCGACATGTTGACAAGAATCAGGAATGCCCTTAAGGCCTCCCATGAAGAGGTGGATATTCCCAGTTCTAAATTGAAAATTAATTTAATCAAGATCTTGAAAGCAGAAGGTTTTATCAGGAGCTTCAAAATCATTTCAGATGGACGGCATAAGATTATAAGGGTCTTTTTAAAATATGACCTGGAAGGAATCCCCGTCATCAGTGGACTCAAGAGGGTCAGCAAACCAAGCTGTCGGATCTACCGGGGATGTGCTGACATCCCCAAGGTATTGAGCGGATATGGTGTCAATATTGTTTCCACATCAAAAGGGCTTTTAACAGACAGAGAAGCAAGGAACTTGAATGTCGGAGGAGAGGTTATCTGCTCCCTGTGGTAGATCTGTGTTTTGATGTAATATCAAGATGCTGTAAATTTAGGCAACACTTGGCCAGAAAAAGCCGGAGGTTTTGAATGTCACGTATAGGCAAACAGCCTATTCCGATACCAAATGGTGTTGAAGTCAAACTTGATGGAGACGCCATCACAGTAAAAGGGCCTAAGGGTAAAATCGAACGACGAGTTCATCCCAGGGTTCAGGTGGATATAGATTCGGACTATATTGTCGTCTCAGTTGCCGACCAAACAAAGGAATCAAGATCATTCCACGGCCTTTTCAGGGCACTGATCGCCAACATGGTAACCGGCGTAACAGATGGCTTCGAAAGGGTTCTTGAAATCGTTGGTGTCGGTTACAGGGCCGAATTAAAAGCCAGGACGGCAATTTTTCATCTGGGATACTCACATCCGATCAACTTTGAGCTACCGGACGGAATAGAAGCAAAAATAGACAAAACAAAAGTCACTTTGAGCAGCATTGACAAGGAACTGTTGGGAAAAACCGCTGCCAAAATTCGGAGTTTTAGAAAACCCGAGCCTTATAAAGGCAAGGGGATCAAATATGCCGACGAGATAATCCGAAGAAAGGCTGGAAAAACAGGCGCTGTTAAATAATATTTGCTTAGGGTTCGCGCAAAAATAAATTCACATTTTTGCGCGAACCCTAAGAGCAGTTTTAAAAAGAAAATTTTCATACATGAAGAGGTTGCTGGCATGAGTGCCTTTAAAAGAAGGGAGGCAAGGTTAAGAAGGAGGAAAAGAGTCCGGAAAAAAGTCCGGGGTGTTCCCGAAAGACCCCGACTGTGTATCTTCAGAAGCAGCAAACATATCTACGCTCAGATCATTGACGATACCACAGGCAGAACGCTTGTTGCGACCTCCTCTCTTTCAAAAAATCTTAGCGAAAAGATCACAGGCAAAGGCGGAAACAGGGAAGGTGCCGCACTGGTAGGTACTGATATGGCTGAAAGGGCAATTAAGAACGGCATCAAAAAAGTTGTTTTTGACCGAAACGGTTTCTTATATCACGGCCGTATAAAGGCTCTTTCTGACGCGGCACGCGAACATGGACTGGAGTTCTAGCAAAGTACAATTTTGACACTTAACCTGCTGAAATGAAGGGGAGAGGCATATTGTTTAAGGAAGAGGATGAAGTTCAGTTAATTGAGAAAGTGGTCCACATAAACAGGGTCTCAAAGGTTGTAAAGGGCGGCCGGAAGTTCAGTTTCAGTGCTATCGTTGTGGTGGGAGACGGCAAAGGAACAGTTGGCTGTGGACTTGGAAAGGCCAACCAGGTCCCCGATGCGATCAGGAAGGGGATTGAAAAAGCCAGAAACGACATGGAATCTGTCCACATCGATGATTTATCTATCCCCTATCAAGTGATCGGAAAATGGGGTGCCGGCTCGGTACTCCTGAAACCTGCGGGGGCAGGTACCGGTTTGATAGCCGGAGGAGCAGTGAGAGCAGTCCTGGAGGCAGTAGGCATTCAGAACATACTGACAAAGTGTCTGGGATCACATAATCCCCACAATCTTGTGCGGGCGACAATTACGGGGTTGAGGTCAATAATAAGTCCCGAAGATATTGCGCACCGCAGGGGTGCCAAGATCAAGGAAGGTAAAAATTTTAACCGCAGGCATACATTAAGTATTTCGAGGATTAAAATTTTTATCTGACGCAGATATTGGCAAAAAAGACAGTTTTCGTTCGGGCACGAATTAACCAATTGGGATAAAAGATATTTAGACATGGCTGATAAAATTAAAGTGACTCTTGTAAAAAGCGCAATAGGCAGGGACAAGAAAATTGGCCAGACCTTGAGGGGCTTAGGTCTCACAAAATTGAACAAATCAGTTGAACTGAAGAATACAGCTGCCATAAGAGGAATGATCCGCAAGGTATCGTTCCTTGTCAAAATTGGCTGACATTGAATAGGAAAACGGCCATGAGAATTCATGAACTTTCACCCGTTGAGGGCTCCAGAAAAAACAGAAAGAGAATTGGAAGGGGACAAGGTTCCGGACACGGAGGAACTGCGTGCCGTGGACATAAAGGACAGAAATCCCGTTCAGGCGGCGGGCCTCGCCCGGGCTTTGAGGGCGGCCAGATGCCACTCCAGAGACGCCTTCCCAAACGTGGTTTTACCAACATATTCAAGAAGCAATACAATATCATTAATGTCAAAGACTTGAACCGGTTTGAGGCGAACGCCAATTTGGGCGCAAAGGACCTGAAGGAAGCCGGACTGGTCAAGAAGCTAAAAGACGGCGTCAAACTTCTGGGGAACGGGGACATTTCGCATCCTCTGTTTGTCAAAGTCCGGAAAGTCAGCAAGACCGCTAGGGAAAAGATCGAGGCTGCTGGCGGTAAGGTTGAAATTATTTAACTCAGGTTCAAGGTTCCATTTTAGATCCAAAATCCAAAATCAAGTCTGAACGGACTTTTCGTTCAGAGACTAATTCAGGGTATTCGGAGAGGTTATAACAATTGATCGGTGGTTTTGAAAATATCCCAAAGATTCCGGAGTTGAGGAAGAAGGTCTTCTTTACCTTTATGATGCTTGCCGTCTATCGCTTAGGCTGTCATATCCCGACTCCCGGGGTGGATGGGGCTGCCCTGTCGGCCTTTTTCGATTCAAAACAGGGCACCCTCTTTGGGCTTTTTGACATGTTTTCGGGCGGTGCCCTCAGCTCCATGTCAGTAATGGCCCTGGGCATCATGCCGTACATAAGTGCCTCCATTATTCTGGAACTTATGACGGTCGTGGTCCCTCACCTTGAAAGATTGAAAAAAGAAGGCGAACAGGGCCGCAAAAAAATCACCCAGTACACCCGTTACGGGACAGTCCTTCTGAGTATGATCCAGGGGTTTGGGATTGCAGTCGGCCTTGAAAACATGACCAGCCCCGGCGGGGTTATGGTTGTCCCCTTTGGAGGCCTAGGCTTCAGAATTCTCACAATGATCACTTTGACTGCAGGGACTTCCTTCCTGATGTGGCTGGGAGAACAAATCACAGAAAAAGGGATCGGCAACGGGATCTCTTTGATAATCTTTTCCGGTATTGTATCCGGGTTCCCTGCAGCCGTGGCGAATTCATTCAGGCTGATGGGCACAGGTGAAGTCACGGCCTTTTTCATGGCCTTAATTGTCGCCTTCATGATATTGGTAACAGGAGCAATTGTCTTTGTAGAAGTAGGGCAGAGAAGGATACCTGTTCAATACGCAAAAAGGATGGTAGGCCGCAAGATGTATGGCGGGCAGAGTACGCACCTGCCGTTGAAGGTCAACACAGCAGGCGTTATCCCGCCCATATTTGCCTCATCTATCATGATGTTTCCGGCAACCATCATAAACTTTGTGCCGGTGGGACAAATCCCCTGGCTGGAATTTATATCCAATTCTCTGTCCCCGGGAAAAATCTTATATTCCGTGCTCTATGTCATTTTTATATTCTTTTTCTGCTACTTCTATACTGCGGTACACTTTAACCCCGTGGATGTAGCTGACAATATGAAAAGGTCAGGCGGATTCATTCCCGGAATCAGGCCGGGGAAAAATACAGCCGAGTACATTGATCGGGTTTTGACAAGGCTCACCTTTTCCGGTGCTATTTATATCTCTATCGTCTGCCTTATACCTCAGGTACTTATTTATAAAGCGGGCCTCCCATTTTATTTTGGCGGGACCTCACTTTTGATCGTGGTGGGTGTGGCGATGGATACCACAAGACAGATTGAATCTCACATGCTGACACGGCATTATGAAAGTTTCATGAAAAAGGGTTTTGGCAAAAAGTGATCACCGGACTCTTTATTGCTTGAGCCTGGATAGAATTGTATATCAAGGGAACCAGTTTCAAAACGTTTCAATTGAGTCAGGATCAAGTCAAAGATCCCGGACTATGAGCGGGTTGAAAATCCCGGACTTTGAGCGGGAGGCGGACGAAAATTTTAACCGCCCCAGTTAAATATGCGATGCATTTAACGGGGTAAACAGGAATACATTAAGTATTTTGAGCTAAGCGGAGGTTTTGGGTCGATGAAAGTGCGAACCTCAGTAAAAAAAATTTGCAATAAATGCAAGGTCATTAGACGTAAAGGTGTTGTACGCGTAATTTGTGAAAACCCTCGACACAAGCAACGGCAAGGGTAATTTAACTTGCATGGGGAAATCGTAAGAGAGGAGTCAAAGATTGGCAAGAATTGCGGGCGTTGATTTACCTAGAGGAAAAAGGATGGAGATCGCCCTGACCTATATTTATGGAATAGGCAGGATGACTTCTCAAGAAATCCTTACAGCGGCGGGGATAGACTGGGATACCAAGTCTGATGAAGTCACTACAGAACAAGTCACCCGTATCCGGAAAATTATTGACGAAAAACATAAGGTTGAAGGTGATCTCAGGCGCGAACTGTCGATGAACATCAAGAGGTTGATGGATTTGGGGGCATATCGCGGACTGAGGCACAGAAGAGGACTGCCTGTCCGGGGTCAGAGAACCAGCACCAACGCAAGGACGAGAAAAGGCCCACGCCGAAGCGTTGTGGGAAAGAGAAAAAAATAGGAACCTGAGGAAATAGGATGGCAAAAACCACAAAAAAGAAAGGCCGTGCCAAGAAAGGAAAAAAGAATATCCCAAATGGTATTGTCCATATTCAATCCACATTCAATAATACCATTGTAACTGTTACGGATCCAGCCGGCAATGTGATTGCCCAGTCAAGTGCAGGTGCGGCGGGGTTTAAGGGATCGCGTAAGAGCACACCGTTTGCTGCCCAGCTTGCCGGCCGGGAGGCAATCAAGCGGGCCATGGAACATGGGATGAGAGTGGCCGAGGTGCGAGTGAAAGGGCCTGGCGTTGGGAGAGAAGCCGCCCTTCGCGCCCTTCAGGTAGAAGGCTTTACTGTCACGATCATAAGAGATGTAACCCCGATACCTCACAATGGATGCCGTCCTCCCAAAAGGCGAAGGGTTTAGATAATCGGAGAATGAAAATTCGAATCGAGTATCTTTCATTTCATTCTTGGAATCTAGGAATTAAATCAATAACTATTCAGTTTCAAAGCTTCAGGGTTTCCCGATAATATCGAAAACCCGATATCCTGAGTGGTTACTAAATCTTGATAAATGACAATTGTTGAGGAGGTGTAGATTGGCCAGATATACCGGTCCATCATGCAGGTTATGCCGGAGGGAAAACCTGAGGTTGTTTTTAAAGGGAGACCGTTGCTATGGCGGCAAGTGCGCTTTTGAGAGAAGGGCCTATGCGCCTGGACAACATGGCCAAAGACGTGGAGCAAAGTTTTCTGATTTCAGGATACAGTTAAGAGAGAAGCAGAAGGTAAAAAGAATTTACGGAGTCCTGGAGAATCAGTTTAGAGGGTACTATTACCGGGCTGAAAAACTGAAAGGTATTACAGGCATACATCTCTTGATCCTGCTTGAATCCAGACTGGACAGTATCGTGTATAAAATGGGTTTTGCTGCTTCCAGAAATCAGGCAAGACAATTGGTCAGACACAATCACTTTCTGGTAAATGATATAAAGGTCAATATCCCTTCATATCAGGTGAAGCCCGGAGATAAAATCCAGGTAAAAGAAAAAAGTCGTAAAGTGCCTCAGATTCTGGAGGCAATGGAGACGGTTGTCAGGAGAGGCATTCCCGACTGGATCGAATTAGATAAAGAGAAGTTCATGGGGACTCTATCAGCTGTTCCTCTTAGAGAGGACATCACGATACCGATCCAGGAGCAACTCATCGTCGAACTATATTCAAAATAGATGGTTCACCAAATATAATTCCTTGACAAGACAAGAGGAGGTCTTTTTGGTAGACTTAAAAAGCAAGAATTGGCGTGAGTTAATTAAGCCAAAACGGATTGAGATCATCCAGGACAGCCAGACGAATTCCTATGGAAAGTTTGTATGCGAACCCCTGGAAAGAGGGTTTGGGATTACGATCGGTAATTCGTTTAGGCGAATCCTGCTTTCATCCCTGCAGGGCGCTGCAATCGTTTCAGTCAAATTTGACGGCGTGACCCATGAATTTTCCACTATTCCTGGCGTGCTTGATGATGTAACGAATATCACACTGAACCTGAAAGAGATCAAGCTGAAGCTAATCGATGTTGATGAAGCAGTGATACACCTGAAAAAAGGGGGGAAAGGAGAGGCCAGGGCTGGTGATATTGAGACTCATGGTCTTGTGGAGATCCTGAACCCGGATCAGCATATCGCGACCCTGAACAAGGCAGCTACGCTTGACATCGAAATGGTCGTACAGTCCGGGAAGGGGTATGTCCCGGCCGAAAAGAACAAGTCAAAAGATCAGCCCATCGGCGTTATTACACTGGATGCGGCATTCTCACCCATAGAAAAAGTCAACCATATGGTTACAAATGCCAGAGTGGGACATGTCACCGATTATGATAAGCTGACACTGGAGGTGTGGACCGACAGCAGCGTTCTTCCTGAGGATGCAGTTGCTTTTGCAGCCAAAATTTTAAAGGAGCACATGACCCCTTTTATCAATTTTGAGGAGGAACCGGAACCGGTTGAAGAGGAAAAAGAGGAAAAAGAGGAAAAACTGAATGAAAACCTGTTTAGGTCTGTCTCAGAACTTGAACTCTCTGTACGGTCTTCCAACTGTCTGAAAAATGCCAATATCACTCTGATAGGTGAATTAGTACAGAGAACCGAACCCGAAATGTTGAAGACAAAGAATTTTGGGAGAAAATCTCTTAATGAGATTAAGGCCATTCTCGAGGAGATGGGCCTTTCTTTAGGAATGAAACTGGACAACTTCCCTCCGACCGACATGCCGGATGAGGGTGAGAAAAAGAAAGAGGACACAACTGATGAGGCATAGGAAAGCGGGGAAGCAACTGAGTCGCAATTCAAGTCACAGAAGGGCTTTGCTGAGGAACATGGTGACTTCCCTGTTAAAGCATGAACGTATAGAGACAACCGATGCTAAGGCCAAATCCGTTCGGCCCGTGGCAGAAAAGATGATCACCCTTGCCAAGAGGGGCGACCTGCACGCAAGGCGTCAGGCCCTTGCCTACATCCAGGACAAGGCAGTAACCCACAAGCTGTTTGATGAACTGAAAGAGCGGTACCTGGACAGGCAGGGCGGTTATATTAGAATTGTCAAAAAAGGTATCCGAAAAGGAGATGGCGCGCCCGTTTCCATTGTTCAACTAATACCGCAGGATGAAGAAAAAAAGCCGGCCAAAAAGAAGGCCAGGAAACCTAAAAAAGTGAGCAAGGCTCAACCTTCGGTACCGCGGGAAGAAGAGGTGGTAAAGAAAGAAGAGGAAGTTACTAAAAAGGTGCAGGATGAAACACCTCCCGAAACTACTGATGAAACCGCCGTTGAAGAACCACAGGAAGAGGCTGCAGTTGAACAGGAAGTTGAAAATGTGGCAGAAGTGCCGGATGAACCCCCTTTGAAAACCGATGGTGAGGCCACCGCCGAAGAAGAAAAGCAGGAGGACCGCCGGGAGGATACCGAAAAAGACAAATAAGACGGTCTATTGCGGTCCTGAAAACTTTCTTCTTGAGAGTTTTAATGACACATGTTATTGTCTACCAAAATTCATAAAATGCTTTCTAAGCTCGATTGGACAATTTAAGCTATGATTGTATATCCGACCAACAACGCAAACCTCCTTGTCGATATAACGGCAAGGAGGTTTTTTTTGTGAGGAGAATTTAGTGAGGGAATTTAGTCATAAAGACCTGCTGGGCATGGCGGCTTTATCTGTTGAAGACATAGATCTTATCCTGGACACAGCCGAATCATTGAAAGAGATCTCCACAAGGGACATCAAAAAAGTTCCCACCCTGAGGGGAAAGAGCATTGTGAATTATTTCTTTGAGCCAAGCACCAGGACCCGCACTTCTTTTGATATTGCAGCAAAAAGGCTCAGCGCTGACACATTCAGTCTGTCTGCTTCCGGAAGCAGTACGGTAAAAGGAGAGACGCTCATAGACACCGCCCGAAACCTCCAGGCCATGAACCCGGATCTTATTGTTTTGAGGCACTCCTCAACCGGAGCCCCCCATCTTCTGTCAAAGGAGGTCTCTGCCGGCATCATAAACGCGGGGGACGGAATAAATGAGCACCCGACTCAGGCTCTGCTCGATTTGTTCACGATACGAGAGAAAAAGGGAAGGATCAAGGGGTTGAAAATTGCCATCATAGGGGATATCTCGCACAGTCGTGTGGCCAGATCCAACATCATCGGGTTGACCAAGATGGGGGCAAAAGTGACTGTCTCCGGTCCGCCAATGATGATTCCAATCGGTATTGAAACCCTCGGTGTTCAAGTGGTCCACAATCCGGAGGAAGCGGTCAAAGACAAAGACGTGGTCATGTTACTTCGAATCCAGTTGGAAAGGCAACGCAGGGTCCTTTTCCCCGGACTCAGAGAATATGCGTCTTTCTTTGGACTCACAGAAAAAATGTTAACCAGGGCAAAAAAAGATGTGATCGTGATGCACCCCGGCCCCATAAATCGAGGTGTGGAAATAACCTCTGAAGTGGCAGACGGACCCTATTCCGTCATTCTCGATCAGGTGGCAAACGGGGTTGCCGTACGCATGGCGATACTCTATCTTTTTATTGGAGGTTCCTGAAAGTGATAACGTGGATTAGAAACGGTGAGCTCGTTGACCCCGTGAAAGGAATTGTGAAAAAGGCTGATCTGATCATAGAAAAGGGGAAAATCTCAAAGATCCTGTCCCGCGGGACATTTAAAGACAAAGGTCCCCGGTTAAAAGCTATCGATGCCTCCGACAAACTGATTATCCCCGGCCTCATTGACATGCACGTTCATTTGAGAGAACCGGGGCATGAGTACAAAGAGACTGTCGAAACAGGTGGGAAGGCTGGTGTGGCAGGTGGATTTACAGCACTGGCCTGCATGCCCAAGACCATGCCTCCGAATGATTGCCGATCTGTGACTGAGTTCATACTGGAACAGGCAAAAAAGGCAGGGCTTTGCAAAATCTATCCTGTTGCAGCCATTACAATGGGGCAGAAAGGTGAAACCCTCACTGAATTCGGTGATCTGAAAAAGGCTGGTGCGGTAGCCGTCTCCGACGACGGATTCCCGGTGAAAAACAGTGCCATCATGAGGCACGCACTTGAATACGCCGGATATCACGGCCTGACGGTCATATCCCACTCTGAAGACACCAGTCTGTCAAATGGCGGTGTAATGCACGAAGGGGTCGTCTCAACCCGTATCGGCCTGCCCGGGATCCCTGCGGCAAGTGAAGAGATTATGGTTTATCGTGATATATCCCTTGCCGAGCTGATCGGATGCCCGGTCCATATTGCGCATGTGAGCACTGCAGGATCAGTTGAATTGATCAGGAGGGCCAAAGACAGGCATGTTCCTGTTACCGCAGAAACAGCCCCGCATTATTTCAGTCTGGACCATACCTCAGTTATTGGATATGACACCAACACAAAAATGAACCCTCCGCTAAGATCAGAGAAAGACGTTCGGGCAATTAAAAAGGGGTTGGCCGATGGCGTCATCGATGTGATTGCAACAGACCATGCCCCGCACAGTAGCCTGGAGAAAAATCTGGAATTCGACAAGGCCGCATTTGGAATAATCGGTCTGGAAACCGCCCTGCCGCTTACTCTGAATCTGGTGCGGGAAGGTGTACTGAAGTTGCCTGAGGCAATCAGAAAGCTGTCCCACAATGCAGCAGGTGCGCTCGGGATTGAAGGCGGCAGTCTGGTTAAAGGCGCGAATGCGGACCTGGCAATCATCAACCCCGAATATGAATATGTCCTTGAAGAAAAGGACATTTTCTCCAAAAGCAAGAATTCCCCTTTCATCGGAAAAATCCTGAAAGGCAGGAATGAACTCACCATGATCGGGGGAAAGGTGGTGTGGAAAAGAAAAGGTGTAAGGTCTAAGGTGTAGTGAAATTCGTTGGGCATTCCCTTACACCTTATACCGTCTTCACAGTTCAATCCCCCTCTTCTTCAAACCGGCCATCCCCCCCTGGAGATTATAAGTTTTCTCTATTCCCATCTGATTCAATATCAACTGAGCTTCATATGAACGCACTCCGGTGTTACAGACAAGGGCAATCCTCTTGTCCCTGGGGACTTCTTTTATTCTAACCCTGAGTTCATCCTGGGGGATGTTCTTCCAGTAGTCAGGATGCTTTTCAACAAAAGGCTCAGCATTGCCCCACCCTCGGCAGTCCAGGAAAAATGTCTCGCCGTCCTCTCTCCTCTGCCACCACTCAACAAACTGCACGGCCTCTAACGCCCGGTTCTTGCCGGCCAGAATGTTTTCGGCAGTGTTACCCAGGGCGTTCAAGATATCCATGGCTGATGAAAACGGCGGCGAATAAGGAAGTTCCAGATTGCTGATATCTGCTGTAGCGGGTTTATATTTGAGGATACCGGCAACGGCATTTATCCGCGCCACCACACCGTCACCCGTATTACCAAAGCCCTGAATCCCCAGCACCCTGCCGCTGCCTTTTTCTACCACCAGTTCCAGGTACATCAGATCCTTTTCAGGATAAAAATGTGCCCGGTCGAACTGCACTACAAAGGCACTCAGTGCTTCAAACCCCTCTTTTTTTGCGGTATCGAGACTCAGTCCCGTACTGGCCACAGAGATCTCAAACAGTTTTATGGCAAAACTCCCCAGCGCCCCTTCAAATTCGGCATCTCCCTCTGCCAGATTCGTACCGATTACCCTTCCCTGCCTGTTTGCCATTGAGCCCAGTGGATAATACCCGGGTTTCCCGGTAACCAGGTTTGTTATCTGAACACAATCGCCTCCGGCATAAATATTGAGATCAGAGGTCTGAAGTCTTTTATTTACAACAATGCCGCCCCTGGGCGAAACCTCCAGACCCGCATCCCTGGCAAGATCAGAGTTGGGGGTGACACCCACCGCCATAACGACCAGGTCTGCGTCCAGAGTCCTTTTGTCAGTGATGATCCTTTTAACCCTTGTATCTCCTTCGATCTGCTCAACTCTTTCACTTGCGTAGAACGAAACTTCATTCTCCGCCAAGTGATGCTGAACCATTTGAGCCATAGGGGGACTGATTATTCCGGGCAGCAGTTGATCGGCAATTTCGACAACAGCAGTTTCAATCCCCCACAAATCAGCAAACGCCTCGGCCATTTCAAGGCCAATTGCCCCGGCGCCTATGATAACAGCCTTTCCCACCTTTCCCTCTGCAATATCCTTTTTAATGGAAATGGCTTCATTCATGTTAGAGACCGTAAAAACCCCCTCCAGATCAGCGCCCGGAATAGACAGGCGCCCTGCCCTGCTCCCGGTTGCCAAAACAAGTTTATCATATGGAAGTTTCTGTTCTTTTCCACTAATTACATTCCGGACAGAGACCGTTTTCTCCTCTCGATCAATGGAGACAGCCCGTGTATTTGTCATTACATGGACGTCTTTTACATCCCGAAAAAATTTTTCGTCCCGGAGCATATGAAAGCTTGTTTGCTGAAGTTGATCCGGATCGCTGACATCGTCTGAAATGAAATAAGGGATCCCGCACCCACCGTATGAAATGATGTCACCCTGATCCACCATAATCACGCTCGAATCAGGTTCCAGTCTCTTGAAACGGCAGGCCGCTTTTGGCCCCAGGGCCACGGCGCCGATAACCACGATATTTTGTGTCATGATACTAACCCTTTATCAAAATCCAGTATTGTTTAAGCAGTCATCGAAAACGTATTTTGAGTCCCTATATAAGTCATCCCGAGAGGATTTCCAACATTTTTGTCTTTCCCTCACCGATTTTCCATGCTATTTTGAAATGCAGACGACATTCAAGGTATTTAAACTCTTTTTTTCAGATTCTTTTCCCTGATCAGAGGGACTATTTTAGGGCTCGCCAACAAAAATTCCGCCCATACCACCTGTTTTTTTGTGGAACACAGATCCAAACAGGTGATAGAAACCCAGGCTAACGCTGAGGAAAAGTCAACATGACACTCAAACTCAATAAACTAAAATCATTTTCAGGAAGAAAGGGACCCTTGCTTTTCATTATTATGGACGGCATTGGTGTTTGTCGCGAGGTAGAAAGCAATGCGGTGTCCATGGCCAGAACGCCTGTCCTTGACCGTCTATTTCAATCAAAACTCTACTGTGAACTCCAGGCCCATGGGACTGCTGTTGGACTGCCTTCTGATAAGGACATGGGAAACAGTGAAGTGGGGCACAACGCCCTCGGGGCCGGCCGGGTGTTCGAGCAGGGCGCCAAGCTGGTCAACCGGGCGCTGGAAACAAACCAGATCTTTGAAACCGAACTGTGGTCAAATATTGTCCGGCGTGTAAAGCAGGGGGGGACACTGCATTTCATAGGGCTTCTTTCAGACGGGAATGTCCACTCCCATATCGATCACCTGAACCAGTTGATCGACAAATGTGCTGAACTGAGTCTTGATCGTGTATGTGTCCACGCCCTGCTTGACGGCAGGGATGTGGGCGAAAGATCGGCTCTAGACTACATTGTTCCTACAGAGAACAAGTTGAGGAAAATTTCGGAAGAAAAAGGGCTGAAATATCGTATCGCCTCCGGCGGCGGCCGCATGAAGGTGACAATGGATCGCTATGAAGCAGACTGGGAAATTGTAAAACGTGGTTGGGAAGCCCATGTGCTCGGCAGGGCCAGGCAATTTAAATCAGCAGAAGAGGCGGTAAAGACATATTATGATGAAGATCCCGGAATAACAGATCAGTACATGGGTTCCTTTGTAATTGTGGACCATGATGGCAATCCGGTCGGACCGATTAAAGACGGAGACGTCGCAGTGTGCTTCAACTTCAGGGGAGATCGTGCCATCGAAATCTCCCGTGCATTTACTGAAAAGGATTTCCGGGAGTTCGACCGGGGGGGCCTGCCCAATGTCCTGTACGCCGGCATGATGCAGTATGACGGAGACACAAACATGCCACCCAATTTTCTGGTCCAGCCTCCCTCTATAGATCGCACGGTTTGTGAATATCTCTGTTCTGAAAAAATCAGATCTTTCGCCATCTCCGAAACCCAGAAGTTCGGTCATGTGACCTACTTCTGGAACGGGAATCGATCGGGCTACATTGATGAATCCCTTGAAACCTATGTGGAAATTCCGTCCGATAAGATCGAGTTTGACAAAGCCCCTAAAATGAAGGCCCTAGAAATAAAAGACAAGACCATCGAGATGCTCAGGAGCGGTAAATATCGGTTTGGCCGTCTCAATTTTGCAAACGGTGATATGGTAGGCCACACCGGCATCATGGATGCCACGGTCACTGCCGTTGAAACGGTCGATCAGTGTGTCGGAGAACTGCTGGATGTGGTCAAGGATCTTGAAGGTATTGCCATGGTGACCGCTGACCACGGAAACTCGGATGAGATGTTTACCATTGATAAAAATGGCAACAAAAAGGTCAAGACGGCCCATACACTCAACCCGGTGCCGTTTGTCATTTACGACCCCGGATACAACGGGGAATACGAGATGGCTGATATCGAGAAACCGGGCCTTTCAAACGTTGCCGGCACTCTTTTGAATCTGCTCGGATATGAAAATGTGGACGGATACGACGCTTCGTTAATCAAAGTGCAATAGCGGTGTGCTGAGTATTGAGCCAATTTCAAAACGACCCATTTTATTTTGCCCTGTTTCAGGGGCTCAAGCCCACCCCTCGGGGCGGGTTCCCGGAAGGGCCAATCTCAGCCGTTGGGCTGTTCCCACCCGAAGCATTGATTTCCAACCCGATGAAAGGAGCACCACAATGATGCAGAACTTTAGCCGTATTTTGTCCGTGTGTTATTTGACATTCGCTGTCATCTCACTTCCACTTGTCAGCACTGCATATGCGGTCAATACCTTTGAAGACCAAAAGGGCCGTTTTGCTATTGACCTCCCCGACGACTGGGAACTGGGGCCTCAGACGGATGAAACGGTTTTCGTTTTTAAGGGCGGGGACAACAACAGCATTATCATACAATACTTTTATAACATCACTGACAGAGAAAAGCTGTTTGCCGAAGGAGTAAAACAATTACAATTATCAGGGATACCCAATGCAGCCCCTGAAGGACGGATCGAGAATTTAGTCATTAATGATAATATGGCCCGTTGGGGACTGTATTCAGGGAATATGAATGTAGGGTCTCCCAAGATTAAACTCTATGGTCAACTGGGGAGTGTATCGCTGAAAGAGGGCGGCGTATATTTTCTGTCAATCGTCAGCGAAGGGACACTAAAAACCTTGAGAGGTACTCTCGAAAAAGTTTTCCATAGTATCCGCAGTGCTGAAAAACCCATCACAAGTGAAATTGATGCAACACATGTCACTACCGATACGGATTCAGGCAGTCCGACAGTTTTTGAGCATGATTTTCTGACCCTCACCTTACCGGAGGGTTGGGTGTCGCACGAGATACCTGCCAATTTCGAAAGAGAGGTCATCGGATGGTTTAAATCCACGAAGATCCCAGGTGCATCGATCAGTGTATTATGTTATCGAGGTTGGCGGTATAACTACAGAAACGTCCGCATAGGCGGGCTGAGAACGATCGCTTCGGCCTACCCTGCCGGCCAGAAAGCGCTCCAAAACCCGACAAAAATAAAAACAGACAACGGGTACAAGGCAGCTGTGGAACTGTGGCAGGGCGTTGCCAATGCCGGTGGGCAAACCGTACTATTGCAGTCCCCAATGGTAATCCTGAAAACAAGGGGTTGCTGGTTGCTCATGATTGGCTACGCTCCGGATGCTTCCGGGGCCCAGTTGGAAGAAGACTTCACTAAAATCTTCATGTCTGCCAACTAAGGGCTCGCGCAAAAATAACTTCACATTTTGACATCTCATCTTCAGGCCACTCTTGATATATTATGAAGAGTAAAAACCTTGAAATAGTCCACTATTACTGCGCCTTTTGCTCTTCATAATATGTCAATATTAACCTAAATCTGAGCGTCAAAATGTGAATTTATTTTTGCGCGAACCCTAAGATGGACTCGTAAAAAGTCAGGAAACACCCTCCTTCGTCATTCCGGCGGAGGCCGGAATCCAGTTATATCAAATAGTTCCAGCTTATCTAGACTCCGGTTTTCACCGGAGTG
>JAFDJF010000266.1 GCA_019307645.1 Deltaproteobacteria bacterium | reverse complement strand
AGTCAAAGACGACAAGGCTGTTCAGCAGTGGGTGATAAATCGGATAGAAAAAGGCGATGATAAAAAACGCAAAGTCCAATAGGACAATTGTTGTATAATTATTGCCGCCCGGATTGGGGAATGGGCGGTTGGGTCATTTTAGGATATCTGCCACATGCCAACAGAATCTTTTAAACAAACACTTGCCGGACACGGGCTTCAACTGACTCGGGGCCGGATTGAAACACTTCAAGTTAATATGGGACTGCTCTGTAATCAAGCATGCCGGCATTGTCATTTAAACGCAGGTCCTGATAGACCAGTTTAAAACAATAGATATTACAGGCGGAGCTCCGGAATTGAACCCAAATTTGGTCAAACTCATGGAAGACCTTGTTCCTCTTTCTGCGAAGATTATACTTCGTTCAAATCTTTCGGCAATGAATATCAATAAAAATCCTGTGCAATTTTTAGAAGAGCATTCTATTTGCATTGTTGCCTCTTTTCCTTCCTTGAATCAAACACAGGTTGACTCACAACGCGGGGAAGGGAGTTTCAAAAAAATCATTGATACCCTCAAAAATTTGAACGACGTTGGATATGGTCATGAGGGCTCAGGACTCGAACTTAACCTGGTTTCCAATCCGGTGGGTGCTTTTCTGCCTCCACCGCAGGTTGAAACAGAAAGGAGGTTTCGGAAATTGCTCCAGCAAAAATGGGGTATCGCTTTTAACAGCCTTTTTAATTTTGCCAATGTTCCTGTTGGACGGTTTCGCCGGTGGCTTGAAGAAACTGGAAACTTTGACGGGTACATGAAAAAACTTGTCTCCGCTTTTAACCCTTGTGCAATAGAAGGGCTCATGTGCCGAAAGCTGGTGTCTGTCTCGTGGGATGGCTTTCTTTATGATTGCGATTTTAATCTGGCAAGGGGGCTCCCCCTTGGAGGTTCGAAGATCCATGTCTCTGAAATGTCAGGCCCACCTGAGGAAGGGATCCCTATATCTGCAAGCGACCACTGTTTCACCTGTACTGCAGGCACAGGATTTACTTGAGGTGGCGCCATAAAGGTCTGAGTTCAGATTTCGGACAGCCTCCTGGGTGAAAAGGTACGCATAAATGAATGAGTCTATTGGACACCCCTCAAACAAGCCTAAGCATTCATGGGTGAAATTTATCATTTTTGCCGCATTCGTTTTCTCCGCAGTTTACGTGTTTCAGTTTACGCCCATAAGAAATCATATAACACCGGAAACCCTTGAGCGTCTTTTAAAATCTGCGGGCTTCTGGGCACCAATAATGTATATTTTTTTTTATGCTCTTGGAGTTTGTTTCTTTCTGCCCGGAACCATGTTCACCGGGTTAGGGGGAGTCATATTCGGCCCTTACTGGGGTTTCCTGTATGCGTGGGTAGGGGCTATGATAGGTGCAAGCGCCGCTTTTTTCATCGGACGAAGTCTGGGCAGGGATTTTGCTGCCTCGGTTATTGGGGGTAAACTGAAAAAATATGATGACGCAATACGGCGTAACGGATTTGCAGCTGTCTTGTATCTGCGGCTTGTATACTTTCCTTTTACACCCATGAATTTCGGCATGGGACTGACAAAGGTTAAATTTTCGGATTACCTTCTCGGAACAGGGCTCGGTATTATGGTTGGCACCTTTGTCTTTACATTTTTTTTCGGGACGATCAAAGGCATCTGGACGGCCGGCAATTGGGATCAATTGCTCTCTTTCAAGGTTTATTTCTCAGTTGCCCTATTCATCTTTTCATTTTTTATACCGAAAATCGTCAAAAAGCTGAAGACCGAAAAAAACTGAATGTTAGATTTTCCTGAACCTAACAACCTGAGTAGTGTCTGAACGAAAACTAGGATTTTTCGTCAAGATCAAGGAAGACACAGTTTTCGTTCGGGCACTAAGTAGTTACCATGGAAGGTGATCTTCAATTAGTTGTTAAAGAGAATCCAGAGGATCTGGCTCAGGAGGCCGCACGAATATTTGCTGCGGCGGCAGTAGATTGCGCATTTAAAAAAGGACGTTTTGCCGTTGTGCTTTCCGGTGGATCAACCCCTGGATTAATGCATAACCTGCTTGCAGAAAAGCCTTTTATTTCTGAAATCCCATGGGAGAAAACACATATTTTTTGGGCGGACGAGCGCTGTGTTCCTGAAAACCACCCCCATAGTAATTTTAGGGCAGCAAAGGAAGACCTTGTTGACAAAGTTCCAATTCCTGAATCACATGTGTACCCCATGTCAACAGAATTTACTCCTGAAAAAGGAGCTGACGCGTATCAGCAAACGCTGTCTGATTTTTTTAAACTGGAACCAGGAGAATTTCCCCGCTTTGACTTGATATTTCTTGGTATGGGAAGCGACGGGCACACGGCATCCCTTTTCCCCGATCAAAGTGCATTGGAAGAGAAAGAAAGATTTGTGGTTTCAGTCAAGGGCGGAAACCCGGATGTTTATCGCCTGACCATGACCTTGCCTGTATTAAACAATGCAAGATATGTTGTGTTTTTGATTTCGGGAAAGCAGAAGGCCGAGGCACTTAAGACCGTTCTCGAAAACAGTCAGGTGCGGCTGCCTGCAAAGAGAGTTCGGCCCGTAAGCGGAAAGCAAATATGGCTCATTGATCGGGAAGCGTCCTCATTACTTTCAAAAAGCGTGACCTATGGGAAAACATAAAAGCAAGACCTTTGTGCTGGCGGGTGATATCGGGGGCACTAAAACGAATATGGGGCTCTTTCAGAAGGGAAAAAGCCGCCCGATTCTGAAACAGTTTGAGATTTATTCCAGCAGAGAAGCGGCAAATCTGGAAGAGATCATTCAGCAGTTTCTAAAAAAAACCCCGATCACCGTTGCCTGTGCCGGTTTTGGAATCGCAGGACCCGTTCTTGACGGCCGATGCAAAACCACGAATCTTCCCTGGGATGTTTCCGAGGACCGAATTACAAAACGTTTTGGATGGCCGTGTGTAAGCCTGATAAACGACCTGGCAGCTACTGCTGTTGCGATTCCCATATTGAACAACAAGGAGTTCGTTCCTTTAAACAGTGCTAGAACCCGAAAAAAGGGGAACATCGCGCTAATTGCGCCGGGAACAGGATTGGGTGAGGCGTTGCTTATTTTTCAAAATGAGGGTTATGCCCCCCTCTCTTCGGAGGGAGGGCATGCTGATTTTGCCCCAAATAGCGACCTTGAGGTTGAGTTATGGAAATATCTTCACAAGCGGTTTGGGCATGTGAGCGTAGAAAGAGTCCTTTCAGGTCCCGGGCTATTCAATATCTATTCATGGTTAAAGGATTCAGGGAGATACAGGGAACCTTCCTGGCTTGCGCAAAAAATCAAAGAAGATGATCCTGCCAGGGTAATCACTGAGGTGGCTCTGGATGATAGGGACACCCTGTGTGTGGAAGCACTGAAAATGTTTGTATCCATTCTTGGCGCTGTTTCAGGCAATCTCGCATTGACTGGAATGACAACAAAAGGGGTGTATTTAGGGGGAGGGATACCACCCAAAATTTTGCCCATATTGAAAAAAGGCCTTTTTATGAAAGCGTTTAAAGCCAAAGGACGGTTCAGAGATATGCTGGAGAAAATCCCCGTTAAGGTGATCCTCAATGACAGATCAGCCCTTATGGGCGCTGCGACGCATGCCTTTAAGATGTTGCGTTAGCTCTGGGGAACCCTTACAGCCAAAAAAACCTTTTAATATGAAAGGAGATATCATGGATTTCAAAGATGTTATAAACAAGAGACGCGCGGTCAATTTTTTTGACCCCGAAAGACCGGTCCCGGATGAACTGGTGAAGGAAATCGTTGAGACGGCTGCAAGAGTACCGTCCAGTTTTAATCTCCAGCCATGGAGCCTTATGATACTCACAGATCCTGAAGAAAAAATGCGCCTTAGAAAACTCGCCTGGGACCAGCCCAAAGTCAGCGAAGCCCCTGTGGTGTTTATTGTCCTTGCGGACCGAGATGGGTGGAAAAAGGGGCATCATTTTGTTGAGAAGAATTTCAAAGAGATGGTCAATTCCGGCAGCATGTCCGAAGGCCAATATGATTGGTTTACAGGCGCCTGTATGGGACTCTACGGCGACACGGCGGAAAAACAACAGGCCTTTGCATGCAAAAATACGGGTTTTTTTGCCATGGCCTTGATGTTTGCGGCAAAGAGTTTGGGACTGGATACGCATCCCATGGACGGTTTTGATCATGACGGCGTACGAAAGGAGTTCAATGTTCCCGATAATTACTGGGTTCCTTTGCTTTTAGCGGTAGGGTATTTTGATGAGACAAAAGAATTGCACCCTCCCAAATGGCGAAAAACCTTTGAAGAGATCGTCGTGAGGTTTGGCTGAAAATGATAAAGACGATTCTGTTCCTCTACTTGGCAGCCTGCCTCCTGCTCATGCTCTACGGTCTGAACTGCCATGTGATGGTCTATCTTTTTAAAAGGCGTCTTAAAAGTCGGAAGATTGATGACCGGAAGATTCTGAAAGATTTTTACGCAAAGAATGGCGAGCAGGATCTGCCTTTTGTAACCACTCAGATCCCCATTTACAATGAATTGAACGTGGCAGAAAGGATAATTGAGGCTGTCGCTGCATTTGACTATCCAAAAGGCAGACATGAGATTCAGGTTCTTGATGACTCTACGGATGAGACCCATAAAATTATTGCCGGAAAAGTTCAATCTTTAAAAGAAAAGGGAATTTGTATTGAACACATTACGCGACCTGACCGTAAGGGATTCAAGGCCGGGGCGTTAAGGTTTGGCATGGAACGGGCAAAAGGGGATCTGATGGCAATCTTTGATGCCGATTTTGTCCCGCCGCGTGATTTTCTCCTAAAGGCCGTTCCATATTTTGTTCAAGATAAAAACCTTGGGTTGGTACAGGCCAGATGGGGCCATTTGAATGAGAAAAAAAGTTTGATTACCGTGCTTCAATCCATCGGAATTAATGGACATTTTATGGTGGAACAGTCAGCTCGCAACTGGAATGGGCTCCTGATGAATTTTAATGGCACGGCAGGTATTCTTAAAAAGGCCGCGATCCAGGAGGCCGGAAACTGGCAGGACGATACCATAACAGAAGACATGGACCTTTCCTATCGCATGCAGCTGTCAGGCTGGAGATGCCGTTATCTTGTAGATCTAATTGCTCCTGCTGAGGTTCCTGAAAATATAAATGCCTTCAAAACCCAGCAATTCAGATGGGCCAAAGGCTCAATCCAAACGGCGATTAAATTACTGCCAACAGTCTGGCGATCAGATTTCAGTTTTTTTTGTAAAATTCAGGCCACATTCCACATGACACACTATATAATACACCCTTTAATGGCATACCTCGCCATTATGGCACCCATTCTTCTTGTCACAACCCGGATTGAATTTCCTGTGTTCGCTTTTGTCGCTTTTGTCATTGCTCTGCTTATTGCATCTACCGGGCCTTCCAGACTCTACTGGGTAGCGGAAAGACATGCCACCGAGGGTTGGCCCAAAAAACTGTTGCTTTTGCCTGTAATGATATCTTTCGGCTGTGGTCTCGCCATCAGCAACAGCCGTGCAGTTCTGGAAGCTCTTTTCGGAAAGAAGAGCGATTTTGTCCGAACGCCAAAACGAGGAAGTATAACAAAAAAGCACTATCGCCCTCCTATTACTACATTTTTTATTTTAGAGATTCTTATCGGTGTCTGGTGCCTTACCGGCATCATCGCCTATGCAGGGGCAGGTCAGCATATCTTGCGACCATTCTTGTTTCTCTACGCCACCGGATTTATCTATGTGGGATTGCTTTCTCTTCTCCACAGGAAGAGGTGATATGGATGCCATTTTCATTTCCAGACAAAGTCCCCCGAGGTCTTTTCTGGGTCAGCCTTGCCCTCTTTTTATTGGTGATCTTTTCCCTGGCACAGCTGGGCCCGATAGGCAAGCGTGTGCTGCCTTTCGGATTTCTGTACTCAGTTTCTTTTGTGCTGCTTTTTTTAATCTACAAGGGATTGCCAGATGAATGGCCCCTAAGAAAGCAATTCATTTTCATCTTCTGCATCTCAGTCCTGTGTCGCTTTTTCTTTGTGACATTTCCGGCAAGTTACGACGTCAACCGCTATATTTGGGAAGGTTACGTCTATAATCAGGGTTTCAATCCCTATCTACATGCCCCAAGTGATCCTGTTTTCGAACCGATTGTAAACGGCATATGGAACAACATAAACCACAAGGATGCCACTGCATGCTACCCGCCGATGATTATCCTGTTTTTTGGACTCCTGGCCTCCATTTCCCAAAATCCACTGTTCTTTAAAAGCATTATTGTCCTGTTTGATCTTGCTGTGATCCCGGTTTTAATTTTAATTGCCAGATCACGGGAAATAAAGCCGTCAAATCTAATATTTTACGCGTTAAACCCTTTAGTGCTTGTTTTTATCGCTGGAGAAGGGCACCTGGATGCTGTTCAGATATTTTTCATATGCCTTTCTCTTTATTGTTTTATGCAGAAAAAGGATGGATGGGGATTTTTCACACTGGGATGCGCAATCATGAGCAAGTATTATGCCTTGATTTTGTTGCCTTTTATAATAAACAGCAGGAATTGGAAAAAAGTCTTTTGGGTACTGTTTCCGGTCCTTTCATATCTTCCCTTTGCTGAGTCGGGAACCGGGTTTTTTTCGTCCTTGGTGACTTTCGGGACGACCATGCACTATAATGATTCACTGACAGTGTTTTTAAGGGCCATGTTTGGGTCTCATGCTACATTAATAAGCATGTTTCTGCTTCTGACAATTTTTGCCATAATATTTCTTGTGGTTCATGACCCAATAA